>JAJAZK010000406.1 GCA_026785765.1 Rhodoferax sp.
ACCCATGGCCAGTGTTGCCAGCTGGACTTCGCAGGCACGTTGCAGGGTCCACAGGACGGCGAAGGTCTGCGGCACGGTCAGCCCCCACGCCAGCAGCCCGTGGTTGCGCAGGATCACCGCCGGACAGTTGCCGATGCTGCGAAGCAGGCGCGGCGCCTCGTCGGCGTGGATGGTGATGCCTTCAAAATCGTGGTAGGCGACCATCTCGTGCAACTGGGCGCTGTAGAAGTTGGTTTGTTGCAGGCCGCCTTGCAGACAGGCCACGGCAAGACCGGCCGTGGTGTGTGTGTGCATGACGCAATGCGCACCGGCCAGACCTTCATGGATCGCCGCATGCACCGTGAACCCGGCCGGGTTGACCGGGTGGGGTGAGCCATCCAGCACCCGTCCCTGCATGTCGATGCGCACCAGGTTGCTGGCCGTCACCTCGCTGTAGTGCAGGCCGAACGGATTGATCAGGAACTCGCGCGTGCCGCCGGTCACCGTGTCGGGCAGGCGCAGCGTGATGTGGTTGTAGATCATCTCGGTCCAGCCGAGCATCGCGAACACCCGGTAACAGGCAGCGAGCTCCAGGCGCAACTGGCGTTCGTCGGGGTGCACGTGGTCAGGCATGTGGCGCCACTCAGGAGTAGGTCTTGTCGCCAGAGGGCAGCGTGGCGCCGGTCGGGGTGGTCTTGAATTGCGCCAGCAAGGCCGACGTGCCGCGCACCAGGATCTGGGTGTCCAGACCGACCGCTACGAAGGTGGCGCCAAGCTCCAGGTAGCGCTTGGCCAGGTTGTTGTCGGCGGTCAGAATGCCCGGCGCCTTGCCGGCGCGCCGGATGCGCGTGATCGCGTCGTCGATGGCTGCCTGTACTTCCGGATGTCCCGGGTTACCGACATGGCCCATGGACGCCGACAGATCCGCCGGGCCGATGAACACACCGTCGATGCCGTCCGTCGCCAGGATCGCATCCAGGTTGCTCAACGCCAGCCGGGTTTCGGCTTGCACCAGCAGGCAGATCTGGGCGTTGGCATCGTGCGCGTAACGCGGCAGCCGGCCCCAGCGCGACGCACGTGCACCGGCCATGCCGCGGATACCGTCGGGCGGGTAACGGCAGGCCTGCACCAGGGCGCGCGCCTGCTCCGGCGTGTCCACCATGGGAACCAGCAGCGTTTGCACACCCAGGTCCAGGTACTGTTTGATGAGCGCCGTGTCACCGACTGGAACCCGGCACACCGGTTGGCTGGAATACGCGGCAATCGTCTGCAGTTGGGCCAGGATGCTGCGCAGGTCATTCGGCGCATGTTCGCCGTCGATCAGCAACCAGTCGAAACCGGCGCCGGCACAGATTTCGGTACTGAACGGATTGGCCATGCTGACCCACAACCCGATCTGTGCCTGCTGCTGTCGGAGGGCTTGTTTGAAGGTGTTGGTAGGTGTTTGCATGGTGGTGTGTGGTCAGACAATACGAAAGGCGATGGACGCAAGGAGGCGGTCGGGCTTGGGGTTGGGTCTTCGATGCGTTGTTCGCAAAAACATGGGGCCGCCTCAGGAGCTGGAGAACAGCGGATGGAGGTTGCTGTGTTTGGCGTCAAACACTTCGGGTCCTTCGTCGATATGCAGCGTGATGCCGATATGCCGGCGCATGAAGACTGGCTGGAAATGGGTCCGGGTTGCCATCAGCAAGGCATCACCAGCGCGTTTGTGCGTGGCCTCGCTGCGCCCGCGGCCCATGCGCAGGTTGAGGTAGACAAAGGCGTAGTCGGCCTTGCCATCGGCAACCGCAGAATGCGCTGCCGGGTAGGCCAGCACGCGCGTGCCACCGGTCGGGAAGACGCGGCCGCCCGCTTCGTCCTGGACCGCGAGCATGGTGTCGGCCAGACTGCGGCACAGCGCCGCCATGTCGGTCTCGGGTTCGAGGTTGGCGGTGTACAGGATGACGAGGTGTGGCATGGCAGGTTCACAGTCGGCTGAAGGCCTGGTAGCCGTGCGCCGTCGACGCCTGCGCAGCAGGGATGGATTGGCCCGATTGTGGCGTCACGGGAAACACCGCGTTAAGCTGCCCGGTGCCGGAGGCGCCAAAGTACGGCGTGACGACCTCGGCCGGTGCGTCGTAGTCGGACCAGCCCAGGGCGCCAAGCAACATCGCGGTGTCGTGCATGAATCCCTCCCCATGCCCCTTGACAGCGTACTCGGGCAACATTTCGCAGAAGTTTTTCCACTCTCCGCGTTGCCACATCTGCACCACGTTGCGGTCCAGCGCCTCCAGAAACGGGCTCCAGACGCGGAACGCGAACTCCGGCGCCAGACCGTTCTGGGCGAAACGGTGCGACAACGAGCCGCTGGCCAGGAAAGCCACCGTGCCATCGTAGTCTTCCTCCACCGCGCGCCGCATCGTCCAGCCCAGGCGCACGCTGTCATTGAGGTAGTGCGCCATACACAGGGCCGACACCGATACCACCTTGAAATGCTGGTCGGCATTCATGTAACGCAATGGCACCAGGGTCCCGTACTCCGGGGCCAGGGTGGTGGCGTCGTGGGCCAGTGTCTCGACCCCGGACCGGCTGCAGGCCTGCGCCAGTAGCTGACCCAGCGCCGGATTGCCCGCGCACTCGAACGGCAAGTTGCTGATGAAGTGCGGCAGTTCGTTGCTGGTGTAGCTGCCCTTGAAATGGGCCGCGCAGTTGATGTGGTAACTGGCGTTGACCAGCCAGTGTGTGTCGAAAACCACCAGCGTGTCGACTCCCAGCGCGCGGCAGCGCCGGCTGATCTCGCGGTGGCCATCGATCGCATCCTGGCGTGTGCCCTTGCGCGGGCCGTCTTGCTCGGACAGAAACATTGACGGCACATGCGTGATCTTGGCAGCCAGTGCGAGCTTACCCATGCTGCGCCTTTCGGGCAGTAATGGCAGTTTGCCCCGACAGTGTGCGGGGCTGGCCGGGCGCGCGCCCGCCGACACGGCAGCGCCCGCTCACGACGCGCCCCATCGGGGAATGGGGTGGTTGCCCAGTGCCACGCAGATGTTCTTCGGTTCGCAAAATACCTCGTAACTCCAGCGTCCGCCTTCGCGTCCGGTGCCACTGGCCTTGGTGCCGCCAAAGGGCTGGCGCAGGTCGCGCACGTTCTGGCTGTTGACGAAACACATGCCGGCTTCCACGGCCGCCGCAACACGGTGCGCGCGACCCAGGTTTTCGGTCCATACGTAGCTGGACAAACCGTAGCGGGTGTCGTTGGCCTGGCGCACGGCATCGGCTTCGTCAGTGAAGGGAATAAGGCAGGCGACCGGGCCGAAGATTTCTTCCTGCGCGATCCGCATGTGATTGTCGACGTCGGCAAACACGGTTGGCAATACATAGTTGCCGCGCTGCACGCGCGGTGGCAGCGGTGGGGTACCGAGTCCGCCACACAGCAGCGTGGCGCCTTCTTTGGCTCCGAGTTCGATGTAACTGCGCACTTTGGCCAGATGCGCCGGGCTGATCATCGGGCCGACGATGGTGCTCTCATCGAGTGGGTCACCGACCGCGATGCGGCGCGTGCGGTCACTGAACTTTTGCGCAAAATCGGCGTAGATGGTTTTTTGTACCAGGATGCGCGAACCGGCGGTGCAGCGCTCCCCGTTGTTGCTGAAGACCATGAACAACGCAGCATCCAGTGCCCGCGTCAGGTCGGCGTCGTCGAACACCACAAACGGCGACTTCCCGCCCAGCTCCATGCTGAACTTTTTCAGCCCGGCGGTCTGCACGATGCGGTTGCCGGTGGCGGTGGAGCCGGTGAACGAGATCGCCCGCACATCCGGGTGGCGGCACAGCGGTTCGCCAGCGTCGGTGCCGAATCCGTGCACCAGGTTCAGCACGCCCGCCGGAATACCCGCCTCCAGCGCCAGCTCGCCCAGCCGTGCCGCACTCAAGGGCGAAAGTTCGCTCATCTTCAGGACTGCGGTGTTGCCAAACGCCAGGCAGGGCGCGACCTTCCAGGTTGCAGTCATGAACGGCACGTTCCACGGGGAAATCAGGGCGCACACACCGACCGGATGGAACAGCGTGTAGTTCAAGTGCGTGTCCGTCGGATAGGTGTGGCCGTCGACCCGGGTGCACATTTCGGCAAAGTAGCTGAAGTTGTCGGCGCCGCGTGGCACCAGCTGTTTGCGCGTCTGCGCGATCACCTGGCCGCAGTCGTTGCTCTCGGTCTCGGAGATATCCGCAATGTGGGTGGTGATCAGCTCGCCCAGTCGGCGCAGCAGTCGGGCCCGGTGTGGCGCGGGCGTGGTGGCCCAGGCCGGGAACGCCGCCCGGGCGGCAGCGACCGCCGCATGGACCTCGCGCTCGCCGCCCGCAGCAACTTCAGCCAGCACCTCCTGGGTCGCCGGATTGATGGTTTCGAAATAACTGGTTCCAGCCACCGATTTGCCATTGATCAAATGGTCGACCTTCATGGCGATGCTTCCGTTATGGTGTTCACGAGGGCGCCAACGCCGTCAATCTCCGTGACCACGACATCACCGGGTCTGCAGTCGACGACGCCGTCGGGCGTGCCGGTGAGAATCAGGTCACCCGGCTCAAGCGTCATGAAGCTGGAAAAGTACTCGATCAGAAACGGGATGTCGAAGACCATGTCGCGCGTATTGCCACTCTGGGTGACCGTGCCGTTGACGCTGCTGTGCAGCGCCAGCTGCATCGGATCGGGAATGTCTGCTGCATCCACCACCCAGGGTCCGATGGGGGTGCAGGTGTCGCGGTTCTTCACGCGCAGGTTGGGCCGGTACCAGTTTTCCAGGTAGTCGCGTACCGCGTAGTCATTGGCCACCGTGTAGCCGCGGATGTAGTCGTAAGCGTCGTCTCGCCGCACACGTTTGGCGGTCTTGCCGATCACGATGGTGAGTTCACACTCGTAATGCATGAACGTAACGCCCGGCGGGCGCAGCGTGAATCCGCGGTGTCCCAGCAGCGTGTTTTCGCCCTTCATAAAGACCAGCGGCTCGTCTGGCGGCTTGAAGGCGAGTTCCCGTGCATGGTCGGCGTAGTTCAGCCCGAGTGCCAGGATGGTGCGCGGCCGGGCGGCTGGCGCCAGTGGCGGCAGCCACACAACGGCATCCAATGGCGCCGTGCGTCCGTCTTCCAGCAGCAAATGGCCATCACGCTCGACTGCCATATGGAGAGCGCCGGCCCAGGCTACGCGCGCATGTTTCATGCACCCTCCTGTGGTGCCAGCAGCAGGGTATTGCACAGGCTTCCAAATGCCGCCTGGTTGCGCATGCCGATTTCTACCTGGTCGCCCGCTGCCGCCAGCGGGCGCCCCCGGTCGCAGCCCAGCAGCAACAAGTCGCCGCAACGCAGCGTCATGAACTCGCCAACATCGTCCAGCAGTGTGTCGGCCGCACGCACCAGGTCGGAAAAATACACGCTTTGGCGCAACACGCCGTTGATCGCGACATCCAGCACAAACCCGGCCGGGTCACCGGCCTGCGCCGCCGGGACCCATACCGGCCCCAGGCCCAGGAAACCGTCCGGGCACTTGACCTTCACCGGCGGGCGGAAAAAGCTGCTGTGTGGCAGCGACAGATCGTTGACCAATACATATCCGGCTACCGATGCGCGGGCCGGACCGCGGCTCCGTGCGGGGTTTGGCTCCCCTATGACCATGGCCACCGACGCGCCCACTTCCACTTGCCCCGCCTGCGCTGGCAGAACGATGGCGCTGCCGCTGCCGCTCCAGGTGTTGGCCGGCTTGACATACAGAACCGGCGCCTTCGGCTCTGCCATGTACGGCGCCTGTTGCATCTGCTGGCCCAGCTCTGCGAGTTCGGCGCGAAAGTTGAGCAGCACCCCGTAAACGGTTCCGCAGGGCCAGAAGCTGCCAAGTGGCCTCATTTTTGCTCCATTGCGATGACGTCGCCCGGCAACGCATATGGCTCTTCCAGCCTGGCTTTGTCCGGTACCGGCTCCATTCGCCCGACCAAGGCATGCCGGCACGGGTACGGGCTGGTATGTGCCATCACCGTTTTGCGCGCCTGCGGCAACAGGCGTGGCAGGTTGCGATATGTGAATTCTGCGGAGCCATTGCGCATTATTGAGCATGTCAAATGAAAGGTGGTCTTTGGCATTGATGCAAACCTGCGGGCCAACCGCTGCACTACCATGCCCCCATGGCCAAAGAGAAGAACGTCTACACCTGCAGCACCTGTGGCGGTACCAGCCCCAAGTGGCTGGGCAGGTGCCCCAGCTGCGGCGCCTGGAATACCCTGCTGGAGTCCGTGGCCGAAAGCCTGACGCCGGCGAAGAACCGGTTTGCCGCGCTGGCCAGCACGGCAACGGTCGCGGTGTTGTCCGATATCGACGCGGTGGACATGGCGCGCACACCGACCGGGCACGAGGAACTTGACCGGGTGCTCGGTGGCGGGATCGTCGAAGGCGGTGTGGTCCTGATTGGTGGCGACCCGGGCATCGGCAAGTCAACCTTGTTGCTGCAGGCGCTGGATTCGCTGCAACGGTCCGGCAAGAACACACTGTATGTAACAGGGGAAGAAAGCGGGGCGCAGGTCGCCTTGCGGGCGCGCCGTCTTGGGCTGGATAACTCAAAAGTCAAGGTGCTGGCCGAGATCCAGCTAGACAAGATGCTGGCGGCGCTGGAGTCATTGCGACCGGACATTGCAGTGATCGACTCGATTCAGACGGTCTACTCGGAGCAGCTCACCTCCGCTCCCGGTTCGGTGGCGCAGGTGCGCGAATGTGCAGCGCACCTGACCCGGGCCGCCAAGGCCAGCGGGGTCTGCATCGTGCTGGTGGGCCACGTGACCAAGGAAGGCGCGCTGGCCGGGCCGCGCGTGCTCGAGCACATGGTTGACACGGTGCTGTATTTTGAGGGTGACACGCACAGCAGTTTCCGCCTGGTGCGTGCCATCAAGAACCGCTTTGGCGCGGTCAACGAGATTGGCGTCTTCGCCATGACCGAGCGCGGGCTCAAGGGCGTCAGCAATCCCAGCGCCATTTTTCTGAGCCAGCACAGTGAACCCGTGCCCGGCAGTTGTGTCATGGTCACGCTGGAGGGCACGCGCCCGTTGCTGGTGGAAATACAGGCCCTGGTCGACAGCGGTGGCCCGAGCCCGCGCCGCCTGAGTGTGGGCCTGGACCGCGACCGGCTGGCGATGCTGCTGGCGGTGCTGCACCGCCATGCCGGCGTGGACAGCGCCGACCAGGACGTATTCGTCAACGCGGTGGGCGGTGTGCGTATTTCAGAGCCGGCCGCCGACCTGGCCGTGCTGCTGGCGATCCAGAGCTCGTTGCGCGGCAAGCCGCTGCCGAATGGCTTTTTTGCCTTTGGCGAGGTTGGCCTGGCGGG
>JAJAZK010000407.1 GCA_026785765.1 Rhodoferax sp.
GAGACCCTGATCGAGATCACCCAGGCCGAATCGTTCGCACCGATTTACGTGCGACTGGCTTACACAAGCACCTGAGTAGCCCGATTGGGTTACTCATCGCGTGCGCCGCGCGCCATCAGCGCGGCGACTGCCTGCTCCGGGTTGAGCCGACCATCTAGCAATTCCACAACGGCAGCGCAGATTGGCATCGCCACGCCTAGCCGCTGGGCGCGTTGCACCACGGTACGCGCGCAGTGCACCCCCTCTGCCACATGCCCCAGTGCAGCGACTGCCTGTTGCAACGTCTGACCACAGGCCAGAGCCAGCCCGACCCTGCGGTTGCGCGACAAATCGCCGGTCGCCGTCAGAACCAGATCACCCAAACCGCTCAAACCCATGAAGGTTTCGGCCCGCGCACCCAGCGCCACGCCAAAACGCGACATCTCGTGCAGCCCACGCGTGATCAGGGCCGCCCGCGCGTTCAAACCCAACTGCAAGCCGTCACACAGGCCGGTCGCAATTGCCAGCACGTTCTTGACCGCTCCGCCAACCTCGACACCAATGACGTCGTCGCTGCCATACACGCGAAGTGTGCGGCTGTGGAAGGCCCTTAGCAGGCATTCGCGCACCAGCTCATGGGCGCTGGCAGCCACCAGGGCGGTCGGTTGACCACGCGCAACCTCCAGGGCGAAACTGGGTCCGCTCAGGACACCGGCATGAAAATGGCCTTGGGTCTGTTGCATGACCTCGTGCGCCATCAGTCCTGGCTGGCCCAAGTCGGCAGCGGTGTCGTCGCCTGGCTCGAAACCCTTGCACAACCATACAACTGGTGACTGGCACCCTCCAAGCCCTTGCAAAAGGCCTCGCAAGGCGGCCACGGGGGTGGCCACTACGATCAGGTCGGCGCCGTGTCCGGCCAGGCCGTCGGCGGCGAAGCCAGCCAAGGTTCGTATGACGAGTGCTTGCGGAAGCCGCACGTCAGGCAGATAACGCTGATTGACGCGCGACGCCTGCATCTGCAGCACCTGTACCGGGTCGCGCGCCCACAGACTCACCGCATGTTCTGCGTCGCCCGCGCTGCTGGCACAAACGGCCAGCGCAGTGCCCCATGCACCAGCCCCCAGAATCGCGATCTTCATAGGCGCCAGGGATGCAGCGGAGCAATCGGCCGCGCCGCTACTGAGTCGTGATGGACGGCGCCTCGCCAGCCGCTTGAGCGCGTTGTTGCTCGTACATTGCCTGGAAATTGATCTCCGACAAGTGCACTGGCGGGAAACCGCTGCGCTGGATAAGGTCCGCGACATTGGCGCGCAGGTAGGGATACACGATTTGCGGGCAGGCAATGCCCATGATCGGACCCATCTGTTCTTCATTCAGGTTGCGGATCTCGAATATGCCGGCCTGCTTGACTTCCACCAGGAACACTGTCTTGTCGCTGATCTTCGTGTGCACGGTGGCTGTTACGCACACCTCGAACACTCCATCCGCAGCCGCATTGGCCTCGACGCCGAGCTGGATATCCACCGATGGTTGTTCCTTTTCCAGCAGGATCGCCGGTGAATTGGGTTGTTCCAGCGAGGATTCCTTGAGGTACACGCGTTGAATCTGGAACACGGGGTTGGTTTCGTCAGCCATGAAAATACTTTCAAGTTAGGGAGGAATCTGCCACGTAGGGATGGCGCGGCGCGCAGTACGCAGCCCGCCGCCTGGTGTGCCTTCAGACCGGGCGATTATCTCAGTTGCGAAGTGGCGCTGCCCAGCCCTCAGTGACCCGCCAGCAAAGGCGCCAAACCGCCGCGCTGGTCGAGGGCGATCAAGTCGTCACAGCCGCCCACATGGGTCTGCCCGATGAAGATTTGTGGAACCGTGCGCCGACCAGTAAGCTCCATCATGCGGCTGCGCTCGCCCGCGTCGAGGTCAATCCGCACCTCGTCGATATCCTGCACCCCCCTGGAATGCAGAAGCTGCTTGGCCGAAATGCAATACGGGCAATAGGCGGTCGAATACATTTTGACGGTTTGCATGCTGCGCCTTACGCCTTTTCGATCGGCAGGTTGGCTGTCTTCCACGCGCCCAACCCACCTCCGAGCGACTTGGCTTTTTCGTAACCAAGCTTTTTCACGATTGCCAATGCCCGCCCCGAGCGGGCGCCGGTCTGGCACACCAGGATCAGCGGCAGGCCCTTGTTCTTGACCATAGTCGGCAATTTGTCTTCTAGCTGATTAAGGGGAATATTCCTGGCTCCACCCACATGCCCGACCGAAAACTCTTCCGTTTCGCATACGTCCACCACAACCGCCTTCTCGCGATTGATCAGCTGCACGGCCGCCGCCGGCGTCAGGCCCGCCGTCGCTGCCCCTTGCAGCACCGGCCACAGCAACATGGCTCCAGATGACAATGCCACCAGCAATAACATCCAGTTGTCTACAATGAAATTCACACGTTTCCTTATTGGTTGGCGGCTCCAAAGATTGGGGCGGCAGCGGGACATTTTAGAATGAGCCCGCTCTGTGGCCCCGGCTGCCAGCTTTTCCCCCACCCGGAGCCGGGCACATCCGGGTCGCGCTCCTAGCCCTGGAGCCGGCGCTGCCAAACCTAACCATGTACAAACTTGTCCTCATCCGCCACGGCGAATCCACCTGGAACCTCGAGAACCGCTTCACCGGCTGGACTGATGTGGATCTGACCGCAAACGGCGTCGAACAGGCCAAGAACGCCGGGCGCCTGCTAAGCCAGGAGGGCCTGGATTTTGATTTGGCCTATACCAGTGTGCTAAAGCGCGCCACGCGCACGCTTTGGCACTGCCTGGACGAAATGGACCGCACCTGGCTTCCTGTGGTGCACAGCTGGCGCTTGAACGAGCGCCACTACGGCGCCCTGCAGGGCCTGAACAAAGCTGACATGGCCAAACAGTATGGCGACGCCCAGGTATTGGTCTGGCGGCGCAGTTATGACACCCGACCACCCGCGCTGGAACCCGGCGATCCGCGTTGTGAACGCAGCGACGTGCGTTACCGCAAGCTCAAGGAGGGGCAGGTGCCGCTGACAGAGTGCCTTAAGGACACAGTAGAACGCGTGATGCCGTTCTGGAACGAGTCCATGGCCCCGGCACTGCGCGCTGGGCAGCGAGTGGTGATCGCCGCCCATGGCAATTCGATCCGGGCGCTGGTGAAGTACCTGGATGCAGTTACCGAGCCTGACATCATACGGGTCAACATTCCCAACGGTATTCCATTGGTGTACGAACTCGACGCCGCACTGCAGCCGATAAGGCACTATTACCTGGGTGACGGCGCTGCAGCGGCAGCGGCAGCGACCGCCGCCGCAGTTGTCCGGCCCAGCAAAGCGTGAGTAAAGACGCGTAATCCAGCAAGTTATTCCCCGCTTTGACACGGGTCACCGGGAACCGCCACCGCCCTTACGCCTCCAAGGTGTATATTGAATCTAGTAACAGAGGAAAACCATGGGTCAAAAACTGAAAATCGCGGGTTGGATGTCGATTGGCGTAGTCGCCGGCGCGCTGACAACCGTCTCTTTGCAAACCGTCGCACGCGGCACCTTCGGGCCTTTGCCACTGGAGGAAATGCAGCAACTTGCGGCTGTTTTCAACATGGTCAAGAGTGACTACGTGGAACCAGTTGACGAGAAGAAACTCATCACCGACGCGATTTCGGGTATGGTTAACAGCCTGGACCCGCATTCGCAGTACTTTGACAAGAAGACCTTCAAGGAGTTTCGCGAAGGCACCAGCGGACGATTTGTCGGTGTAGGCATCGAGATTACGCAAGAAGACGGGCTGGTCAAGGTGGTGACTCCGATCGAAGGTTCACCGGCATTCAGGGCTGGCCTCAAGACGAATGACTTGATCACCCGGGTGGACGACACGGCTGTCAAGGGTTTGCCTCTCAACGAGGCGGTCAAGCGCATGCGCGGTGAGCCCAATACCAAGGTCACGCTGACGATTTTCCGCAAGGATGAGAATCGCACCTTCCCGGTCACCATCACGCGCGAAGAGATCCGCACTGTGTCGGTGCGTGGAAAAGTGATGGAGCCTGGCTACGCTTGGGTACGCCTGAGCCAGTTTCAGGAGCGCACCGTTGAGGACTTCGTGCGCAAGGTCGAAGAAATCTATAAGCAAGAGCCCAATCTGAAAGGGCTGGTGTTGGACCTGCGCAATGACCCAGGGGGCTTGCTCGACGCCGCTGTGGCTGTTTCAGCGGCGTTCCTGCCCGAGAACGTCAGCGTTGTGTCGACCAACGGCCAATTGGCGGACAGCAAGTTCATCTACAAGGCTTCGCCTGAGTTCTACCAGCGCCGTGGCAGCGCGGACCCGCTCAAGCGGCTACCCGCAGCGTTGAAGAACATACCCTTGGTCGTTTTGGTAAATGAAGGTTCCGCGTCTGCCAGCGAAATCGTGGCTGGCGCCCTGCAAGATCACAAACGCGCCACTATCATGGGCAACCAGACCTTTGGCAAGGGCTCGGTGCAGACGGTGCGTCCGCTCGGGCCCGATACCGGGCTGAAGATCACCACAGCGCGATACTACACACCGAGCGGCAAGTCCATCCAGGCCAAGGGCATCGTGCCCGATGTGATGGTAGACGAAACCGAAGAAGGCAATTTGTTCTCGGCGCTGCGCACGCGCGAAGCCGACCTGGAAAAACACCTCAACAGTGGACAGGGCGAAGAGAAGAAGGATGCGGCGCGCGAAAAAGCTCGCGCAGAGGCGCAGAGACGGCTTGAAGAGGAAGCCAAGAAACCCATAGCTGAGCGCCGCATGCCTGAATTCGGTTCCGACAAGGATTTCGCACTGTCCCAGGCCATCAACAAACTCAAAGGTCGGCCGGTAATGGTCAGCAAAACACTCAGTGAGCGCAAGGACGAGCCGAAAGAGAACTAACCCGCAAGGCGTCTGTCACGCTGCGCGGCAGCAGGCTCGCTCGACGCCATGACAGACGACGAGTTGTTGCGCTACTCGCGCCACATCCTGCTCGACGAGTTGGGAATCGAAGGGCAGGAGCGTATTTCCGCCGGACGTGCCTTGATGATCGGCGCCGGCGGCCTCGGCTCACCAGTCGGGCTTTACTTGGGTTCGGCTGGCGTTGGGCAAATCACCATCGTCGACGACGACACGGTGGACCTGACCAATCTGCAGCGCCAGATCGCGCACACGACAAAGCGCATCGGCCAGCCCAAGGTCGACTCGATCCTCAGCGCAATTGCGGCGATCAATCCACATGTTCAAATAATCGCCCTGCGCCAACGAGTCGATTCCGCTGACCTGCTTCGGCTGGTGGCTGGCAGCGATGTGGTGCTGGACTGTTGCGACAACTTCGCTACCCGCCAGGCGGTCAATGCGGCCTGCGTGGCGCACCGAAAGCCCTTGGTGTCCGGCGCAGCCATCCGTTTCGACGGTCAGATCAGCGTCTATGACACGCGCGACGCAGACTCGCCCTGTTACGCCTGCGTTTTCCCGCCACATGCTAACTTCGAGGAAACCCGCTGCGCCACCATGGGTGTCTTCGCGCCCGTGGTAGGCATAATCGGCAGCATGCAAGCAGCGGAAGCGCTCAAGCTGCTGGCTCGGGTTGGCCGCCCGCTTGCAGGGCGCTTGCTGATGCTCGATGGACGGGCCATGGAATGGACGGAGCTGCGCTTGCCGCGCAACGCCACATGCACTGTCTGCCATAGCCGTGTACCGACCGCCAAATGATCTGGCTGTCGGACACCGCGTCGGTCGCTGACCACGCGGCAGCGGATCGCCCCTGATTTCGCGCCAGACACGCCTTGAATTGCAGTGAGCACAAATCATCTGCGCAGCCAGCTTTTGCCGACCTGCGCGGTGTTACTGGATCCTATGCCGTTGACGGCACTTTGCGTCAAGAGCGCCCTGCCGCTGACCCGCGGGGAGGTGGACAATGCTAGCGTGGCCGCGCACGTCGCTTGGGTGCCCTGGTCAGCGCGGCGGATGCTTTGACATGGGTGCGCTGCGCCGCTTTTTTCCGCGTGTAGTGTTGACGCGACCGTGGCTGACCTTCTCAGTGATGTGCAGCAGCTTCAGATTGTTTGGCGCCGGTACGCGCAACATCTTCAGTATGTTCAGCACCAATTGGGACATGATCACCCAGCAAGGACTAATGGCCCTGGCTAAAGGCTCCCTGCGCCAGTTGCTGGAACTGCTGGGCACCTTTTGCCTGGCAATGTTCTTCTACATGATCTTCAAAGCCTGCGAACACCCTCCTGTACGACCTCACCCGCAGCACGGAAGACAACAAACATCCGTAAAGGTTGCCGCGCCCTACGCCTTACTGGATCTGAATGCCACGGCGTTGAGCTTGTCGACAGGGTTGACATGGCGCCGCTGGCTGGTGGCGGCGAAGCTGCACGAGTATTGGGACGATCCGCTCAAGCAAATGAAACTCGAGGGCAGCGCCGAGCGGGAGGTGGAACAGGAAGAGTTGCTGTCGGCCGGCGACTTGCAACTTGGGGCCGTCACATGCAGCACCTGCTACCAGCAGATACTTGACATGTTCGAGCGCTTCGATCTCGTCGCCTTTCCCACCGCGCAAGTCTGGCCATTTGAGGCGACGCTGGAAAGGCCAAAGTCCATCGGCGGGCGCAGCGTGCAAGCCTACCAATGATGGATAGAAGTCGTAATCTAGGCCACGCTGGCCGCTCTGCCTGCCATCAGTGCTCCAGCCGGGTTCGATGTGCAAAGCATACCC
>JAJAZK010000408.1 GCA_026785765.1 Rhodoferax sp.
GTCTTGAGCTCCGACAGCACACGGCCAAACTCGGTTACCTCGCGCATGGAAGCCATCGCCTCTTCATAGGGCAGGACTGAAAGACGATCACGCACGAAGTCATCGACGTACTCGCGCACGGGAGCCTTGACCTTGTAAACATAGACCGCGATTTCACCCATGGGGTTGAGCCGCTGGCATACGTTCAAAAACGCCGCCTTGGGGTCCACAGTGTGGTGTAAAACCTCCTGGCAGTAGATGAAGTCGAACTTGCCCAATTTGGAGAGATCGCCGAGCAGGTCACCCTGCTCAATCGAAACCCGGGGATACGCTGCGAGATTTTCGCGCGCAACTTCGGCGGCAGTTAAATCGACTCCGACGACCTCTGATAACTCCGGCGCAAATTTGTGCAGCAAAGCGGTGACCCGGCCATTGCCACAACCAGCATCAAGAATGCGCCCGGCCGACGACAGATGTAGGCGGAAATTCTCTCCGGATGCGAAGCCATTGCGCGTCAATATCCAGTTGTAGATATCAGACCCTTCACGGAGAGTTTCATCAAAGGCAAGCTTTCTATTCTGTTGCCACTTGTCCTGAAAACTGACGAACGTCTGACTCGCGTCACTCATGTGTTCCAACCTCTGTCAAGTCTGATTTCTCCGCGGCCAGCAGGTGCTCTGCAGCCAACCGCTGGAACCGTTCAAGCTGGAGGTTGACCGAACTCCGCTTTCCATGGTTTTTCTTCATCCACACACGAGACAATTCGCCGAGCTTCGCAAGTTTACCCGGCGCGAACATCAATTGCGCCACTTGTTCTGCAGTGCTTTGCAGCGTTGCCGGTGATTGAACTGACAGAGGTCGTAGGCGCCACCGCAAGCGATGTCCAGGAGCGAGACCGCACAAGATGCACACCGTGCAATCGCGCGGCTTCTCGAACGAGCTGCCTATTCACTGCTGAAAAGCAACTGCGAAACCGAATACCAGCAGGGCCATCTGGAACAATGGATACACCATGGCCGAGAAGACCCGCAGATGCTGCCCCGCGTCTCGACGCGCCGACGCCGCGTATGCTGCTGGCGGTCGAAGTCATAAATACACTTCGCACCATTCTTCGAGATTCAGCAGAGACCAAATCAGTAAGCGGCGGTTCTGTCGGCCTTCCAGATGCTCGTCAACAAGGCCACGCACTGCAGCGGGGTCCATGAACTCATGGATACGCGCGGTGCCGTGGTACAGCTTTCGTTTTACGTAGTCGATGCTTTCGCCCTTGAACCAGCTCCCGTCGGGCCCTGAAAAACCCTGTTTTTCGCGTTCAGTAATTTGGGGGGGAAGGTGCCGCTGCATTGCCTTGCGCAGAATCAACTTGCCGTCCCTGGTCTTCTCAAAGTACTTGGCGGTCTTGGATCCGGTTTCGTTTTCATTCAGGCGCACCACTTCGCCAAGATTGCCCAGCTTCATGCGTGCCGGCAGCTTCATGGCAAAGTCGACAAGGTCATTGTCGAGGAATGGAACACGTGTTTCCAACGAGTGCGCCATGCTCAGCTTGTCTTCCACCACCAGCAGCCCATGCAGAAAAGTCTTGGCTTCGAAATACAGCGAGTGGTTGATGTAGTCTTCGGGCCGCGTGAAGGTCGACGGGTGGTGTGCAAAAACATCTCTGAAGATGTCCCTGGTACTGATCCTCTCCACCTGCGGCCAGATCGGCGCCAACACCTTCGGCATATCGCCCGTGGGAATCAGCCGTTGCCAAAAACTGTAGTACTTGTCGATGTAGTGGTTGAAGTCGTCATTTACTACCGCACGGTAATAGCGCCACGGATAGCCGCCAAACAACTCGTCCCCGCCCGTGCCAGATAGCACGACCTTGACGAACTTGCTGGCGAGTTGAGCCGCATAAAAGTTGGGGTAACTTTGCCCGACGCGCGGTTCCTCCAGATGCCACACCAGGCGCGGCATGACGCGCTCCATGTCACCCGCCTTGAGCACCATTTCGTAGTGCTCCGTCTTGAACACGTACGACATGTACTCCGCCGTTGCACGCTCGTCGTATCCCAGCTCGACGCCGGAAGCAGAGTTCAGGTCAAAGCCGCAGGTAAACGATTTGATATAGGGCAGCTGCTTCGCGGCGATTGCAGTGACCGAGCCGCTGTCCATACCGCCGCTGAGGTAAGCACCAATGTCCACATCGCTCACCAGCTGGCGTGACACGGCCTGCACAAAAAGACGATCCAGTTCCTCCACGCAGTCTGCTTCATCGGGCATACCCGCAGGCTCGGTAAAGGCATAGTCCCAATAGCGCTCGACTGCGATCTGCACTTGCCCCGCTGCTGCCGTTACCCGGGCAAAACAGCCAGCAGGCATGAGCTTGACCCCGTCAAACAGGGTCTGATCGGTAAAAAAGTTCTGGAAGGTCAGGTATTCCAGTAAGCCTGCGCGGTTCATTTGTGCAGACACCAGCCCACTGGCCAGCAGGGCCTTCACTTCCGAGCCGAAACTGAACGCGCCATTGCCAACTGCGTAATACAGCGGCTTGATGCCGTAACGGTCACGCGCCAGCCACAACGTCCGCTCACGCTTGTCCCAAATGGCAAATGCAAACATCCCGTTAAAGCGGTTTAGCGCCTTGGTGCCCCATTCGGCAAACGCCTTGAGAACCACTTCGGAGTCTGTCCTGGACCTGAACCGGTGCCCCTTGGCCTTCAGCTCGACGCGCAACTCGTTGAAGTTGTAGACCTCGCCGTTATACGAAATGACGTAGCGTCCGTCGTCCGTCGCCATCGGTTGGTGGCCGGCGGGCGACAAGTCGATGATGGCGAGCCGACGGTGACCCAATGCAAAGTCCCCGTCCACAAAACTCCCCTCTCCATCCGGCCCCCGATGCGCGATGGCATCGGTCATCCGCTTCAGGGCAACCGTTGAGGCTGGACGCCCATCACCGTGCAGTACACCTGCGATTCCACACATCGCCTTTCAGTTCCTCGCCTTGGCACGCCGTGCGTCAACTTCAGCGATATGCGCGGCACGCCAATCAATCAGGTTCTGCAGACCTTGATCAAGCTTGATCTGGGCGTCGAATCCAAGCTCATCCTTCGCCCGCTTTGCGCTTCCTATGCGGTTGCGCACGAGCGTAGCCTGGCTGCGCGGCGCGTAGCTGATACCCTTGGTGGAGCCGGTCAGCACTACGATTTTTTCGGCCAGCTGTTTCAAAGACGTGCGGATACCTGTGCCTACGTTATAGAAGCGATCCTGTGTGCTTGCCTTCATGGCGCAGACGTTGGCCAGAGCGCAGTCTTCCACCGCGACAAAGTCAAAGGCCTCGCTGCCGTCGCCCAGAATGGTCGGCCCTTCGCCGCGGTCTATCGCATCCAGCATTTTCATGATGACTGCGATGTAGGCACCCTGGTAGTCGGCGCGCGGACCGTACACGTTCATGTAGCGCAAACCGACAAAGTTCAGTCCGTACCGGTAGTGAAAGGCGCGCAGCATAGCCTCGCCGCAAATCTTGGTCGCACCATAGAAATTCTTGTTGTTGAAGGGATGGTCTTCGGTCATCGGCTCCTCGACCGCATCGCCGTAAACCGACGCCGATGAAGAGTAGACGAGGCGCGCAACCTTCTTCTTCACACAAGCCTCCATCACGTTGAAGGTCCCTCCGACGTTGACATCGAAAGCTGAACGGGGGTACTCGTGGCACTGCAGCAGCCACAGTGCGGCCAGATGGAACACACCGTCCGCACCGTCCAGCGCAGCCTCAAGAATGTCGGTTTGAAGAATGTCGCCGCCTACGTCGTAAACCTTGACCCGTGGATCGAGAAGGGATTTGGCAAGGTTCTCGTGACGGCCACGAACGAAGTTGTCGTACACCACAACCTGGCCCACATCCTCCTTGAGCAGCGCCTCCACGGTGTGCGAACCGATCAAGCCGGCGCCACCAATCACCACGAGTTTCTTTCCACGAACGTCCATTTGCCAATTCCTACCAATCAGTTTTCCAGTTTCAAAGCCGCAACCACACGGGCCATCTGCTCGCCCGTCAGATCAGCACTCATAGGCAGGCTCATCACGCGTTCGGCGGCCCAGTGGCTGTTCGGTGTTTCGGCGGCTGAGTCATCGTCCCGGTACACCGGCTGGCGATTCAACGAAAGCGGGTAGTGCACAGCCGTGGGAATTCCCTGTGCCAGCATCGCCTTTTGCACCGCTTCGCGGTGCTCGACAAAAACCGTGTACTGCGCCCACACACAATCCCGTTCCGGGCGCACGGCCAGCAGTCCGAGCCTGGCACCGCTGCGCGTGAGCTGCTCCCTGTACTGGTCTCCCAGCATGAGGCGGCGCCCGATTTCCCAATCGAAACGCTCGAGTTTGGCCAGCACGATGGCGCATTGGATGGTGTCCATGCGTCCCCCCACACCAATACGGGTATGGTAGTAGCGTCGCTCCTGCCCGTGCACACGGATTTCGCGCATTGCCTTGGCCAACATATCGTCGTTGGTGAACACGGCCCCGCCATCTCCGTAGCAGCCCAAGGGCTTGCTGGGGAAAAAACTCGTGCAGCCAATGGTAGACAGGTTGCAACTCTTGCCACCGATATAGCTGGCGCCAAAACTCTGCGCCGCGTCCTCAATGACTGGAATATTGCCGTGTCTTGCGGCGATTGCATTGATCGCGTTCATGTCCGCCACCTGACCATACAGCGAGACGGGCATGATGGCCTTGGTGCGCGCAGTGATCTTGGCCTCCAACTGTGTGGCGTCCATCAGGCAGGTGTCGCGCTCGATGTCGACGTACACCGGCTTGGCACCCGCCAGCACGATCATTTCTGCGGTGGCAGCGAAGGTAAACGGCGAGGTAATCACCTCGTCGCCTGGCCCGATTCCCAACGCCATCAGCGAAATCAGCAGGGCTTCTGTCCCTGACGCGCAACTGATGCAGTGCCTGGCGCCGGTATAAACGGCAAGCTTGTGCTCCATCTCCGCCACTTCCGGCCCCATGATGTATTGGCCATGCTCCAGCACGCGCCGTATGCGCCCATCAATCTGCGTCTGCAGCGCACTGTATTGCGCCTTTAAATCGATAAACTCGATCTTCGGCAGAGTTACCGGGGATTTGTTCAGTACTGCGCTCATGCCTGGTCCTTCAATTCGCCAAAACACATACACCATCAACAAGTTGGTAACGTTCACCGGTGTTTGGGCATATGGCAATGGCGTCGCCGCGCAGGGGCAAGGGCAGGCGCCCTCCAAACCGACTCATCCAGCCAATCTGCCGGGCCGGGACCCCGACGACCAAAGCGAATGCGGGGACGTCCCTGGTCACTACCGAGCCAGCCCCGACAAACGCGTACTCGCCAACCGTGCTACCGCACACGATCGTGCAGTTGGCGCCAAGTGTTGCACCGCGTCGAACCAGGGTCTTACGGTACTCGTCCTTGCGAACCACGGCCGAACGCGGGTTGTAAACGTTCGTAAACACCATACTCGGCCCGCAAAACACATCGTCCTCGAGGGTCACAGCGTCATACACCGAGACGTTGTTCTGGATCTTGACGTTGTCGCCAATCACTACGTCATTGCCAACATACACACCCTGCCCCAATGAGCAGTGGTCGCCAATCCGTGCCTTGGCGCTGACATGCACCCAGTGCCATACCCGGGTCCCGTTGCCGATGTGCGCACCGTCGTCCACGATCGCCGTGGGGTGAATCAGCGGGTTCATGGTCAATAGTCCAGCGGAAGTGCCACACGCTTGCCATCACGTGCAGACAAATACATGGCAATCAGCACCTCCAGCGACTTCAGGCCCTCGCGCCCGTCGGTTTCCGGCAAAGCCTCGCCACGCAACACCTGGATGACATTGTCGTAATACAGCGGATGGCCAAAACCGTAGACCGAGGTCGTCGCGTAGCTCGCCGTTTGCACCTTTTCATCATCGGCATGGGCTTGCGCAAATTCCCAGTGCTGGATTTGATTTACGGCTACGCCACCAATGCGAACCGTCCCGTTCTCACCCAGTATCGTGATACTGCCTTCCAGGTTCTTCGGGTATGTCAGCATGGTGACGTTCATCGAGCCCAAGGCGCCAGAGCGCCACTTGACACTGATAACGCCAGTGTCTTCAACCTCGATGTTGCGCGCCAGCGTAGCGGTGTAAGCCTGAATGCTCTCTATCGGTCCAACAATCCAGTCCAGCAAGTCCACATAGTGGCTCGCCTGGTTCATGAAGGCACCACCGTCAAACTCCCAGGTACCGCGCCAAAGCGCACTGTCATAGTACTCTTGGGGTCGAGTCCAGAACACGTTGATGTTCACCATATAGATACGACCAAACCGGCCTTGCGTCACGGCGCGCTTGAGCAGCTGCAAGGTATCGTTACGGCGGTTCTGCTTGACCACAAAAAGCCGCACCGCAGCCTCGTCACAGGCCTTTACCATCCGCAACCCATCATGCCAGCGGGTTGCCATCGGCTTCTCGGTCATCACATGACGCCCGGTTGCGGCAATCTCCACTGTTTGCTCCGCATGCAGGCCGCTTGGCGTGGTCAATATGATGACATCGGCATTGGTATCCGCCAGCAAACTGGTGAGGTTGGCGTAAGCTGCGGCCCCTGTCTGCGCAGCGGCTGCGCTCAATGCAGCCGGGTCTACATCACACACACCCACCAGTTCGGCGCGGTCTGCATGCCTGTCCAAGGCGCTGAAGTGATTCTTGGCGATCCGGCCACAACCCACAAGGGCAAAGCGGATCTTTCGATTCTGGATGGGAGCAGGGTAGTGGCGCATGTTCGATGTGCAGGGCAAGCGTGGATTGTCTCACTGCCTCCAGCGGCCATAAGCGGCGCAACCCGGCGCCGCTTATGGCTCTTTCGTCATCGACGGGCGCTAAAAGTGAATCCCCCGCATCATCTGCTGCATCGCCACCGCTTCTGGCGAGAGCTGCTGCTTGGCCGGCTTGTCGCCGGGTTTGGCGCCTTTGGCGGCGGACGAATCCGGGAACATGCGAAAACTCGTGTTCATGGCGATTTGCGCCACCCGCGGCAACAGGGCGTGTAACAACTGCCCGGTAATTCCCATCCGTGTGGCCACGCGCACCGGTTTGAAGACGCAGGCCTGCGCCACCAGGTCCGCCGCCTCTTCCGGCGACAGGGTGGGCACATTGTTGTATAGCCCAGTGGGAGCAATCATCGGCGTGCGCACCAGCGGCATGTTGATGGTGGTGAACGAGATGCCTTGATCGGCAAACTCGCTCGAGGCACAACGGGTCCAGGCGTCGAGTGCGGCCTTGGACGCAACATAAGCCGAGAAACGCGGCGCGTTGGTCAAGACGCCAATGGAGCTGATGTTGACGACATGTCCCTTCTTCTTTGCCACCATGCCGGGCAATATGCCCATGGTGACGCGCAGGCAGCCGAAGTAGTTCAGCTGCATGGTGCGCTCGTAGTCATGGAAGCGGTCGTAGCTGGATTCGATGGCGCGCCGGATGGAGCGTCCGGCGTTGTTGATCAGGTAGTCGACCCCGCCGTGGTTTTCCTGCAGCAGTTTGGTGAAGCGGTCGCAATCGGCCATGTCGGCGATATCCACCGGGTAGGCAACAAAGCTGTAGCCTTTGGCCCGGGCTTCTTTGCACGCCTCCTCCAGCTTGTCGGCGTCGCGCCCGCAGATGATGGTGGTGGCGCCCGCATCGGCAAACTTGTGCGCTGCAGCCAGGCCGATGCCGGACGAGCCCCCCGTGACCAGCACCACCTTGCCGGCCACCGTGCCACGCAGGGAGCGGTCGATATGCAGGTCCGGGTCCAGGTGGCGCTCCCAGTAGTCCCACAGGCGCCACGCATAGTCTTTCAGATTCGGGCATTCCACACCCGAACCCTTCAACATCGCCATCGCGTCGCGGCAGTCAAAACGCGTCGGATAGTTGACGAAGGTCATCATGTCCGGCGGCACACCCAGGTCCTTCATGACCGCGTTGCGGATCCGGCGCACCGGCGCCATTGCCATCAGCCCCTTGGTCACGCTGCGCGGGATAAAACCCAACAGGGCGGCGTTGACGAACAGGTTCATCTTCGGTGCATGGGCGGCCTTGCTGAAGATGTCGAGCACGTCGCCGACTCGGTAGCCCACCGGATCCACCAAGTGGTAACACTTCTTGGCGATACCGGTCTTGTGGCTGATGGTGTCGAGCGCGTTCACCACGAAATCGACCGGCACGATGTTCACACGCCCGCCTTCCAGACCGATCGACGGCATCCATGGCGGCAGAAGCTGGCGCATGCGCTGGATCAACTTGAAGAAGTAGTACGGGCCGTCGATCTTGTCCATCTCACCCGTCGTGCTGTCGCCCACCACCATCGCCGGGCGGTACACCGACCACGGCACCTTGCACTCCTTGCGCACGATCTTTTCGCTCTCATGTTTGGTCATGAAGTACGGGTGTTCGTAATTCTCCGCCTCATCGAACATGTCTTCGCGAAACACGCCCTCGTACAGGCCGGCTGCGGCAATCGAGCTGACATGGTGAAAGTGCCCGGCGTCAATTGCCTTTGCCAACTCGACGGTGTTGCGCGTGCCTTCGATGTTGACGGCGATCTGGCTTTCCTCGTCGGCGCTCAGGTCGTACACCGCTGCCAGATGGTAAAAATGGTCGATCTGGCTCTTGAGCCCCTTCACCGCATCGGCCGACACGCCGAGCTTTTTGGTGGTCAGGTCGCCATATACGGGCACCGCCCGCGCGGTGCTGGCACCCCAGAATTCGCGCAAGCTGGCGACTTTGCCCTCGCTCTCCTTACGGATCAGGAAATGCACCAC
>JAJAZK010000409.1 GCA_026785765.1 Rhodoferax sp.
ATCGACGGCCATGACCTGGAGTCGCTGATACCCACATTGGAGAACATCAAGTTGCTTGATGGCCCGCAGTTCCTGCACGTGGTCACCAGGAAAGGCCAGGGTTACAGGCTGGCCGAGGCCGATCCGGTGGCCTACCACGGGCCGGGCAAGTTCGATCCGGCGGTTGGCCTGGAGAAGCCGGCGCTGCCAGCCAAGACCACCTTCACGCAGGTGTTCGGTCAATGGTTGTGCGACATGGCGGACAAGGACCTGCGTCTGGTGGCTATCACGCCTGCAATGCGCGAAGGGTCGGGCATGGTGGAGTTCGAAAAGCGCTTCCCGACGCGTTACTTCGATGTCGGCATCGCAGAGCAGCATGCGGTCACCTTTGCGGCCGGGCTTGCCTGTGAGGGCCTCAAACCGGTAGTCGCAATTTATTCGACCTTTCTGCAGCGTGCTTATGACCAACTGGTCCACGACGTGGCCATCCAGAACCTGCCAGTGGTCTTCGCCCTCGACCGCGCCGGGTTGGTCGGCGCCGATGGCGCGACGCACGCCGGCGCTTACGACATCCCCTACCTGCGCTGTGTCCCGAACCTGAGCATCGCCTGCCCGGCCGACGAGAACGAATGTCGCCAACTTCTTTGTAGCGCGTTCGAGCAGAACCATCCGGTGGCGGTGCGGTACCCGCGCGGCGCCGGTGCCGGAGTGGCGGTGCAAGGCGGTTTGCAGGCTCTGCCATTTGGAAAGGCGGAGTTGCGCCGCCAAGGCAAGGGCGTGGCGATCCTGGCATTCGGAACCCTTTTGTACCCGGCACTCGAGGCCGCCGAGCTACTCAACGCCACCGTCGTCAACATGCGCTGGGCCAAACCACTGGATACCGCGCTTCTGTTGCAGGTGGCGCAGGAGCATTCGGCTCTGGTGACGGTTGAGGAGGGCGCCATCATGGGAGGAGCGGGCAGCGCCGTCGGCGAGGCCCTGCAGGCGGCCGGCCTGCTCAGACCCCTGCTGCAACTGGGTTTGCCAGACCTCTTCATCGAACATGGTGACCCGGCAAAACTGCTGGCCCGGCTGGGCCTGGACGCTGCGGGCATCGCCGCGTCCGTCCGCGCGCGCTTTGCGACCCTGCAAGACAGCGACCGCCCGGCGCTGAAGATCGTGGCGTGAGCCGCTGCGCGACGAGCCCCTATGGTGCCCATCGGGCGCAGTCCCGTTTGCTGGTGCGCGCAGCCAGTGCCTTTTCTATGCAGTGTTTTCCCTAGTACGTTTATCTGCGCCCAGGCCGGATTCGGCCCCGCTTGCGGTTAACCTTCACGCTCCGGGCCCGTCATGGCCTGCATTGACTCGCGCCTCGTTACATAAGGTCGCAATTTCGGAGGCTTCATGTCCGCGCTTCTATCCCTATCCCGGCTCATCGACGCCATCAGTACCGGGCTCGGCAAACTGGTCATGTGGCTGATTCTGGCCGCCACCGCCATCAGCGCCGGCAATGCCATCATGCGCAAGGCTTTCAGCATCGGCTCCAACGCCTACCTCGAGATCCAGTGGTACCTGTTTGCCGCCGTGTTCATGCTCGGCGTGGGTTATGTGATGCTCAAGAACGCCCACGTGCGCATCGACTTCATTTCCACCCGCCTGTCCAAACGCACCAATGCCATCATCGACGCCATCGGCATCGTGGTATTCACGATTCCGCTGGCTGCGATCATGATCAATCTTGGCTGGCCGGTGTTCTACCGGGCATGGATGTCGGGCGAGATGAGCCAGAACGCCGGTGGTCTGATCCGCTGGCCAGTCTTCTTGCTGGTGCCGCTCGGGTTCTCGCTGCTGATCATGCAAAGTGTGTCCGAGCTGATCAAACGCGTCGGTTTCCTGACCGGTCATCGGGCTGAGCCGTTCACGGTCGAAGACGACAAGACAGCGGAGGAACTCCTGCTGGAGGAACTCGCGCGCGAGGCGGAAGCCCGCGTGTCTGCCGTACCTGCGGGGAAGAACTGACATGACCGCCTTTATCGCCGCCAACTTTGTCCCGCTGATGTTCGCGGGGCTGTTCTTTTTCCTGCTCACTGGCATCCCGGTGGCTTTTGGCCTGGCCGCGACCGGGTTGTTGTTCGGTTTCATCGGCATGGAAGCTGGACTGTTCCAGACCAACCTGTTCCAGGCGCTGCCGTTGCGGGTGATGGGCATCATGTCCAACGACACCCTGCTGGCGATTCCGTTTTTCACCTTCATGGGCATTATTCTGGAGCGCTCGCGCATGGCGGAGGACCTGCTGGAGACCGTGGGCCAGGTGTTCGGGCCGGTGCGCGGCGGTCTGGCGATCGCGGTGATCCTGGTCGGAGCCCTGCTCGCTGCCACTACCGGCGTGGTCGCAGCGGCCGTCATCTCGATGGGCCTGATTTCGCTGCCGATCATGCTGCGGTACGGTTACAACCGCACCATCGCGACCGGCACCATCACCGCCTCCGGCACCCTGGCCCAGGCCATCCCGCCGTCCCTGGTGCTGATTGTGCTGGCCGACCAGATGGGCCGCTCTGTGGGCGACATGTATGCCGGCGCGCTGATCCCCGGCCTGTTGCTGGTGGGCCTGTACCTGGTGTTTATCCTGGCAGTGTCGGTGGTCAAGCCGGCCTGGGTGCCGGCCTTGCCGTTGGAGGCGCGCATCTACAAGGAGGACAACGGCGCCAGTGGCCACGTGTCCCTGATCGTGCTGCTGCTGGCCTGCGCCGCGGCTGGCTTTGCCTGGTCCACCCAACACGACCAGATCATGCGCACTTTGCTGGATCGCTCGACGGCCGCGCCGGGCGACGAGATCGTGATCCTGTCGATGACGATCGCGTCCTTCCTGGCGCTGGCGCTGGCCATCGCCAACCGGGTCCTGCGTCTGGGCCTGCTGTCGCGGCTGGCCGAGCAGGTCACCTTTGTGCTGATACCGCCGCTGGTGTTGATCTTCCTGGTGCTGGGCACAATTTTCCTGGGGGTGGCGACGCCGACCGAGGGTGGCGCCATGGGGGCGATGGGTGCCTTGATCATGGCGGTGTCGCGCAAACGGCTCGGCCTCGGTCTGCTCAAGCAGGCACTCGACGGTACGGTCAAGCTGGCGACCTTTGTGATGTTCATCCTGATCGGCTCGACGGTGTTCAGTTTCACCTTCAACGCGGCGGACGGGCACTTCTGGGTCGAACACCTGTTCAAGGACATGCCCGGCGGAGCGCTGGGTTTCCTGATCGTGGTGAATATTCTGGTCTTCATCCTGGGTTGTTTTATCGACTTCTTCGAGATCGCCTTCATCGTGATACCGATCCTGGTGCCGGTGGCCGAGAAGATTCTCCCGGCCATGTTGCCCGGGGTGCCGCTGGACGCGGTAATGATCTGGTTTGGCGTGATCATTGCCATGAATTTGCAGACCTCCTTCCTGACACCGCCGTTCGGTTTTGCGCTGTTCTACCTGCGCAGTGTGGCGGCAAAGCTTGATTACAAGGACCGGGTGACAGGCGCGCTGATCCCGGCGGTGACGACGGCGCAGATCTACAAGGGTTCGATCGCCTTCATCATCCTGCAATTGACCATGGTCGCAGCGGTGATTTCCTTCCCGGGGCTGGTCACCGGTGGCATCGAAAGAGGCGAGAGGGTGGACGCCGACCAGGTGCTGCAGCAAATGCAGGAGACGGACCAGAAAGATAACGCGGCGGCCGCTGCTGCCGCGGCTGGCCCTGGCGCTGCGGCGTCCGCGCCAGAGGCCGGTGCCAGCGCGCCCGCCGGCGAGGAAGCCCCGTTGGCGGACGACGACCCCATGAAGGCGCTGCAAGACGCCATGAAGGCCGACAGCAAGAAGAAGTAGCTGCGCGCCTGCGGCCTGCGGTGAGCGCCGCAGGCGACTCAGTCGGCACTTGGCCGCCCACGAAAAAAGGCCCCGCATGCGGGGCCTTTTTTTCAGGTTCAGGAATGGAGCGAGCCGCCGAAGCGGCTCCACCCTGCGGAGATTACAGCTTTTGGCTCTGCATGAAGCTGTCGAAGCGCGCTTCCGTGAAGCGGAACCACAGGTTGGATTCGCGACGGAAGTTCGAGTAGTCGTCGTAGATCTTCTTGAACGCCGGGTTCGATCCGCTCAACTCGCTGTACAGCTCCATGGCTTGTTTGAACGCCTCGTCCATCACCGGTTTCGGGAACGGCACCAGCTTGACCTTGTTGGCGACCAGTTCCTTCAGTACGCCGGGGTTGCGGGCATCGTACTTGGCCTGCATCTCGGTGTGGGCAAAAGCCGCGGCCGATTCGATGATGGCCTTGTATTCACCGGACAGGGTGTCGAAGGCCTTCTGGTTGACGTACAGGTCCAGCTGCGGACCACCTTCCCACCAGCCGGGGTAATGGTAAATCGGCGCGACCTTGAAGAAGCCAAGCTTCTGGTCGTCGTACGGACCGACCCATTCTGCTGCGTCGATCGTGCCCTTTTCCAGCGCCTGGTAGATTTCGCCGCCGGGGATGTTCTGCGAGACCGTGCCCAGGCGTGCCGTGACCTTGCCGGCAAAACCGCCGACGCGGAACTTCAGGCCCTTCATGTCGGCTACAGTCTTGATCTCCTTGCGGTACCAGCCGCCCATCTGGGCGCCGGTATTGCCCATGGGGAAACTGGTGAAGCCATAGTTTGAGAAGAACTCGCGCATCAGTTTGAGGCCGTTGCCGTCATAAGACCAGGCCGTCATCTGGCGGCTGTTCAGGCCGAACGGGATGGCACAACCCATGGCGAACGCATCGTTCTTGCCGAAGTAGTAATAAGAGGCGGTGTGGCCCATTTCCACCGTGCCGTTTTGCACCGCGTCCACCAGGCCGGGCATCGGCACCAGTTCGCCGGCCGCATGCACCGAAATTTCGAACTTGCCACCGGTCATGTCCTTGACCTTGCGGGAAAAAGTTTCGGCTGCACCGTAGATGGTGTCGAGCGCCTTCGGGAAACCCGAGGTCAGGCGCCAGCGGATATTTGCTTGCGCATGCACGACGGCGGGTGCGATGCCCGCGGCCAGCACACCGGCCAGCCCGGCATTCTTGATGATCGAACGACGATCCATAGAACTGTCTCCAGTAAGTAGAAATTAAACCGGTACCACCAATGGGCGCTACCAGCGGGATTGCGACACCGGGTGGTGTCACCACGACTTGAGGTCTGGAGGAATTGTAGGAACAAAGCGGCGCCCGACCGGCAGGGCTTTCCCTAACTTTCATGATGTCCACTCTTCACCCCGCATCATGAAAGTTATTTCACGTTAAGGGCGCCACGATAACCAGCAGGCGCCGCAGTGCCATTGTTAAGATCGGCGATATGCAGGAATCCACACTTGCCAGCACCGGAATCGACAGCCCGGACATGCGCCGCGCCGGGCGCGAACTGCTGTCGGTGGCCCTGATGGACGCGCGCAACCACAGCCTGCATTTGATCGGCCTGCTGGGAGTCGCATTGGAGCCCGGCGGTTATGCCGTGCCGCAGGAGCTGGACACCAGTCCGCCATTGTGGGAGCTCGGCCACATCGGCTGGTTTCAGGAGTGGTGGATTGCGCGCAACACGCAGCGCCTGCGCGGCCCGTTGGCGGATGGGTGTGCACCGCGCCTGCCCCCGGTGCTGGCGCAGGCGGATGCATGCTGGAGTGACGACCAATTGCCGCATGCGGCGCGCTGGCAGTCCGGCCTGCCCGACCTGGTGCAGACGCGCGACTATTTGCTGGCCACACTGGAGACCACGCTGGAACTGCTGGAAAAAACCGAGGAATCGGATGCCGCCCTGTATTTTTTCCGGCTTGCCCTGTTCCATGAAGACATGCGGGGTGAAGAGCTGATAACCCTTGCGCAAACCTTGGGCATCGCGGTGCCGATCGAGGTGCCCGGGCCGATGGCCTTGCGCGAGCCGCTGCGCGTCAACACCGGCCAATGGCTGCTGGGCAGCCCGACGCAGGCCGGTTTCCAGTTCGACAACGAGTGCGCGGTGCACGCCATCGACGTGCCCGAGTTCGACATTGATGCGCAGCCGGTGGCGTGGTCACAGTTTGTCGAGTTTGTCGACGACGGCGGTTACGACCGCCCGGAGTTGTGGCACATCGATGGCTGGTCATGGTTGCAGCAACAGGCCGCCGGCAATGGCGGGCGCGCACCGCGCTACGTGGACCAGATTGGTGTGGCCAGTGGCGCCGTGATGCAGCGCCGGTTTGGCGTCGCGCGGCGCATGTTGGGCGGCCAGCCGGTGCTGCATGTCAGCTGGTGGGAGGCCGACGCCTGGTGCCGCTGGGCCGGCCGGCGTCTGCCAGCCGAGGTCGAGTGGGAAATGGCGGCGCACAACGCGCCAAGACGCGGCTTTCGCTGGGGCGAGGTATGGGAGTGGACTGGCAGCACGGCGCGTCCGTACCCCGGCTTTGTCGCCGGTCCCTGGCGCAACTATTCGGAGCCCTGTTTTGGTAGTCACAAAGTGTTGCGTGGAGCCTCATTTGCCACGCGCGAGCGCATGAAGAACGCGAAATTCAGGCGCTTCGCCCTGCCAGGCGCGGACCACCTGTTCGCGGGCTTTCGCTCCTGCGCGGTCTGAACGTCCACCACGGCAGACACTCGCGCAGCGACAACACCTCGCCACACCGGCTTTCCTGGTAACCCGCCATGGCGTCGAGTTTTGCACGCCAGGCGTCGCTGCGCAACACCGCCAGCAGGGCGCGCGTCGCGGGTTGCTCCAGTGCCGACTTCAGGCACACCAGGAAGTAACGCTCCTGCACCAGCGGCACGAAGTCCAGCCCCTGTGCCCGGGCTGCCATTGCAATACCCAAGCCGACATCGGCGCTGCCCGAGGCAATTGACTGGGCGACTGCGGCGTGGGAAGGTTCGGTGTGCCCGTATCCGGCCAAGGCGGCAGGCTCCAGAGCGGCGCCCAATAGAAGTTCGTCGAGCACCACCCGGGTCCCGGTGCCCGGGGCGCGGTTGACATACCGTGCTGCGCGCAGTACCACATCCTGCAGCGACTGCAACTGCAAGGGGTTGCCCCTGGCGACGATCAGGCCCTGGGTGCGTTGGGCGAACCCGATGATCTTGTGCCGACCGGGTCGCAGCAGCGGCTTGTAGGTGCGCTGCGCCAGCGATCCGGGCTGCGCCGTTTGCAGCGTGTGGAAGCCGGCGATGCTGCAACGCCCTTCGTTGAGCGCACGGATCGCGTCCACACTGCCACAAAAGCGGATGTCCAGATGCAGCGGGTCGCGCGGCGGCCCCGGGTCGTCGCTGCCGGCCATCGCGTGTTCGCGCAAGGCCGCGAGCGCGTGGTCGTGGCTGGCGTACAGCGTCAGCACATGCGCCTGCGGGTCGAACGCCACCGCGAAGACGCGTTCGAGCTCGTTGCGCAAAGCGTCGATCTGCGGCGCCAGCCGCGCTTGCGCCTGCCGCTCGGCCCACATCAGCTTGGTGCCGAATGGCGTCAGGCGCGCAGACTGCCCCTTCTCCCACAACACCAGGCCGTTGCCCAGGGCGTCCTCCCAGCGTTTGAGTTCGCCCCAGACATGGCGGTAGGACAGGCCCATGGCGCGCGCTGCGGCCGAGATCGAACCATGTGCAGACAGCGCCTGCAACAGGTCGATCAACGGGTTGCGCACTGTGGGGTTGCCAAGATCGCGCCCCAGCGTGTAGTGGAGTTGCAGCCTATGCACGGGGTTTCGTATCGCAGGTCTTTGAATTGGCACCTACGATACCGCAAGATATGCCGTTCTTTGCCCAGAGCATCAGCACCGCACTGCAACTGCTTGGCAGCGCCGACCCGGTGTTGTGGAGCGTGCTGGCGCGTTCGTTGGCGGCGATCGGCCTGGCCTGCTCGTCACGCATTGCCATCTGGTGGATCTGTGACGCCTGTGCCCACAACCCCACCAGCAGATCAGCCCTCAGCGGGCGAGTCAGCCCCAGTGGGCCCAAAAACATGCCGTTTGAAAATCTATTCCCGGAGCCTTGGCGCAGTGACTGGCGGCCGCTGAGGGCCAGGAGGCTGTCGGGCTTTGGGTTGGGTCCGCGTTGGGTCTGCAAGGGGGTGCAGGCAAGGCGCAAAGCGCACCGGCAAAACACATCCGGCGAGCATTTGCAACGCCGCATGGGCCCCCTTGCAGGCCCAAGCAACTCACCACGTCAGCCTGTGCGGCGGCGCCAGCCAGGTCCCGCGCGACGGTTGCCGCCATCCCGTTGCTTCGCCAGCCTTCGGCCAGCATCGCAGCTTGCACCGGGTCGCGGGCCCGGACTGTGACCTTCCTTGATCGGCAACACTTCGCGGTACGCGAGTGGAAGGAGGGCCGCGACGCGACCTGTGCCCACGACCAGCAGCCGCCGCGCACCGGGCCGCCCCAACTTGGACGCGGCCAGTGCCGACGCGGCCGCGGTTCGACGGGAAGTGATCTCATTGCCGTCGATCTGTGCCAATGGCTGCCCGGTGCGCGCGTCGCAGGGCGTATAGGTCGAGAACAGGCCAGGCAGGCCCGGGGCCGCATTGCCGGGAAAGATGTTGACGGACTTGATGCCGAGGTAGTTGTCGGCCTGCCACGCTGGCATGATCAGCACGGTGCCTTGGCTGCCGTCGGGGGCTGTCAGAACGTGCGTGTGGCGCAGCGGCACATCGCAGCGCCGGACGCACATTCGCGCGATGGCATCGATCAAGCGGCCGAAGGGCAACGCATCTCCTTTCAGGGCAGCGTCGAAGGTCTTCATGCCGGTCCCTCTTGAAGGAGCGCCGAAGGCACGTCGGCGTGCGGCCGGGTGTCAGGCATCGATCACCACATCGCCGACCGGCACCGCCTGGCAGGCCAGACAGCTCGCCATGTCTTCGGGCTCGGCGCCATGCAGGTGGTGCACTCGGCCCGAGACCAGGCGCACGGCGCAGCTCTCGCACTGCCCCACACGGCAGCCGCTGGCCATGGTCAAGCCGATCGACTCACCGAACTGCAGCAACGTGCCCTGTGCAGGGGTCCAGTCCATCGCCACCCGGCCCGAGCGGGCGAAGCTGACCTTGCAGTGCTGCAGGCCGTCCGTCGGCATTGCCGCAGGTGATCGGAAGACCTCTTTGAAGATGTCGAAAGTAGGCACTCCGCGTTCGACGAGCCCGCGCGTGATCTCCTCCATCATGGACACTGGGCCACAGAGGTAAAAGCGCGCGCGACGCTCGATCAGGGACGCGTCGACGCTGGCGGCGGTCAACCGGGCGCTGCTTGCGAAATCCACGCCGCACCGATCCTTGACCAGAGGTGCGCTGTAGTGGTCGATCACCCGCAGGCAAGGTAGCGCGTGCGCCAGATCGCCGATGCCACTGCGGAAGGCGTGCGTCTCGCTGTTGCGGTGGGCGCCATAGAGCCAGACCTCGGGCACGCCCGTCCGGCCCCGCAGCGATTCGAGCAGGCTGACGAACGGCGTGATGCCGATGCCGCCGGCCATCAGTACCAGAGGCTGCGCCGAATGCAAGGGCAGCGCGAAGCCGCCGCCGGGTGCGCGCAACTCGACGATGTCGCCCACCTTCACATGACGGTACAGATGACCCGACATGCGGCCTTCGCACGGCTCGCCGGTTTCCGTGTAGCCGCGTTGGTGTCGCACCGCGATGGTGTAGCCACGGCGATGGTCCTCGGCGGCAGCGCCGGTCAGCGAGTAGGCGCGCGTCAGTTCGCCTTCAGCGCCTGCCATTACTTTCAGCGTGATGTGCTGGCCTGGCAGGTAGTCGGGCAACTCGCCGCCGTCGACGGCCTCGAAGCGAAGTCCGAGCACGTCCTGGGCATGGGGGCGGTACTCGGTAACCCGGAAGGCCCGCCAACCCGCCCAGGCGCGCTGCCGCTCGGGCACCATTGGGTCGCGTTCGATGTTGCACAGGAACGAACGGTGACCCACCGAGCCACTGATCGGATCGTGCGCATCGGACGAAATCAGCTGGTTGAAATTACTGCTGAATTCGCCATCGGCGCTGTAACCATCGCGGCCGAGTTCGGGGCAGGCCTGCCACCAGCCGAACTGGCCCACCACCACGTCGTGTGCCAAGCCCGGCAGGATGCGCGCGGCGAAGCGCGCTTGCCCGGCACGGGTGCTGATGCGAATCCAGTCCCCCTCGGCGATCTGCTTCTCGTTCGCCAGCGTGGTGCTGATCTCCGCAGTCGGCACTGCAGCGCGCTTGCGCAGCGACGCCAGGCTGCGATGCTGGCTGTGACAGTAGTAGCCGCTCTTGGCCGAGGTCAGCACGTACGGGTAACGCCCTTGTTGCGTGCGCGTCCGGTCGCGCGGGCTGTCGGCGGGCTCGACGAAAGTCGGCAGCGGCGGCTGGCCGTGGCGCAGCAGCAGCTCGGAATACAGCTCGACACGCCGGGTCTCGGTCGCGAAACCCGCCACACCATCGGCTGTGGCCCGCGCGTACTTGAGCTCGGCCGGATCGATGGCACAGGCCACTCCTTCGGGCCGTTGGCGCAGTTGCTCGACGCTCAGGCCAAGTGGCTCCAGCATGTGGTTCCAGCCGGCTTCGACGCTGCCACCGAAAAAGGCTTCGCCCAAGCCCAAGCGCACGGCAAGGTCGAACACGATCTCGTTGTCAGACCGCGCCTCGCCCTGCGGCGGCACCATGCGCTGACGCAGTTGGACATGGCCGGCCGCCTGCGCGTTGATCTCGAAGCCGATGCGCAGGCCCTCGCGTTCCCAGGGCGTACCCACGGGCAGCAGGATGTCGGCATAACGTGCGCCGGGGGTCTCGAACAGGTCGCAATGGACATGAAATTCCAGCGCGGCCAGCGCCTGCTGCGCCCGCGCGGTGTCAGCCTGGGAAATGGGCAGGTTGGTGCCGAAGGCCAGCATCGCGCGCACGCGGTAGGGCTTGCCCTCGAGGATGGCGCGATAGGTGTCTCGTGCCGTCACCCAGCCTTGTGCGGGTGGGCCGATCGGCCGTTCGGCCAGGCCCAGCGCCTTGGCACGTTGGGCGGGCGCCAGCAGATCGAGGCCGTTCACAACGCGCGCCGGCGGTCTGCCGAAAAGACGGTTACCGCCGCGCTGGTCGAAGCAACCGAGCAGCGCGTACAAGGTTGCCACCGCGCGCGCGGACTGGGGCGCGTTGGTGTGTTGGCCAATCCCGGCCCACGCGTGGTAGGCCACGCGGCGGCTGCTGGCCAACAACGTGGCAGCCGCGCGCAGTTCGACCTCGGGCACGCCGGTGATCTGCGCGACGCGCGCGGGCGGGTACGCTGCGGCCGCTCGCCGCAACAGCTCGAAGACCGGCGTGCAGCGCAAGCGCGCCGGCGCCCCAGGCGCTGCCGACCTGAGCTCAAGATCAAGGTCACCCTGCAGTGCGAAGTGCTCGGAACCCTGCGGCTGCGCAGCCAGCGCGGTGTCGTACGCCACGGGCGTTGCGCGCTGCGTGTCCCAGGCCATGAAGCGGTCGTGCGGGGAGGCCGGGTCGAAGTCGCGCTCGCGCAGAAAGCGCCCGTTGTCGTTGCGCACCAGCAACGGCGCGTTGGTCCAGTCGCGCACGAAGGCAGCATCGAAACGCCCGCCTTCGATCAGCAGGTGGATCAGTCCGAGGGCCAGCGCGGCGTCGGTTCCCGGGCGCACCTGCAGCCAGCTCTGAGCCTGCAAGGCCACCGCCGTGGGCCGGGGGTCGACCACCAAAAGCTTCGAGAAGGCGTCACCGCCACGACCGAT
>JAJAZK010000410.1 GCA_026785765.1 Rhodoferax sp.
GCAAACGCAGCAGGTGCACAGTTTGCCGCCGGTCGCATTGCGCCGCGCCCGGGTTGGCGCCGTGTTATGCGGCTCGCATCCAGCGCGCGCGCGCTGCGTAAGGAGGAATAACTTTTGCTTGGTGCGCTATCGCACGGACACGGAACTCCGATCGGGTAAAGAATTGTGCTGATTCCTCTCTCAGGGCAAAAGTTGACCACTGCCCGGAATTGGGTCCCGTGGCACCTCGTGTGGGACGACCGGGGGAGCAGCAGTGCCAGTTTGAAGTCAGCCGAACAACCTCACAAACCAAGGAGTTTCAATAATGCATCACCTGAAATTCAACGCCTGTATCGAAGCCTGCAATAGCTGCGCCGTAGCTTGCAATTACTGCGCAGCGTCCTGCTTGCGGGAACAGGACGTCAAGATGATGGCGCGATGTATCGCGCTGGACATGGACTGTGCCGCAATCTGCGCGTTGGCGGCAGCGGCGATGTCGCGGGACAGCGAACATTCCCAGGCTATCTGCGAATTGTGTGCGTCGATTTGCCAGTCGTGTGCGGACGAGTGCGCCAAGCACCAGATGGAGCACTGCAAAGCCTGCGCCAAAGCGTGCCTGAAGTGTGCCGACGAATGTCGCCAAATGGCCGCAATGGCCTGAGACGGAATCAATCACTCTGAGGAAGAAATCAACATGACCCAAAACAGTAAATTCTCGCCGTCGGGCCGAATCGCGCTCATGGCATTTGCCGGAGCGTTGCTATTGCCGCAACTGGGGATTGCCCAGGTGCCTGCCAAGCCCGCCGCCATGCAGCACAGCATGCCCGGCGGCGCCAGCATGGCCGGCGGCGCCATGGACATGAAGTCCATGATGAAAGACATGAACGACAAGATGGCATCGATGAAGATGAGCGGGAACGCAGATGTCGATTTCGCCATGATGATGCGCATCCACCATCTGGGAGCGATTGACATGGCGCAGGCCCAGCTGCGCGATGGCAAGAATGCGCAGATGCGTCGGATGGCCACAAACATCATTGCCGCGCAGAAGAAGGAAATCTCCGAACTCGACAAATTCATTGCCAAGAGTGGGGCGGCGCCGGCCAAGACCGGCAATTAGCGCGACTTGGCCCGCGCGCGGCGGCCACTGGCTCCTACGCGCGTGTCTGCCATAGCGCAACAGGAGGCCTGCGTTGCGCGCTTGCCGCGTTTCCTCTGTCCGTCAGGGCATAAGCGCCGTGCCACAGCGGAAATAGGGCCCCGACCGATTCACGTCAATCCGGGCGAGGGAGTTTCTGGTCGAACTGCTATTGCGCGCTTATATGTACGTCTCTGAACAGACGCGAAATGGCTCAAGGAAAAAGATCGAAACAGGATCTCTGTTGCCTCCAGTTTGACGTGGATCAATACCGCCTTTGGGCGGCTTTGCATAATGAGTTGACTGTCGCTTTTGCCTACCATGAAGCCCTTGTTCTACTCCCGCACCAAGCGCAGTACCGCACTGGTGGTTTTGTGGGTGTGGCTGTTTGCACTGGCTTCCGGGGTCGCCAATGCATGTTTGATCCAGGCCAACGAGATGCGTAGCCATGGTTCGCTGGTGGAGCACTCCTCCGCCGCTGAAAATGGGAATGACATTTCGGTGGCCCATATCGACACGATTTCCGAGTATGGATTCGGGTTGGAGGAATCGAAGTCCCAATGCCTCAAGGTCTGCGACGAAGGTTCCCAATCCTTGCCAAAGAAGCAGGCCGACCTTGATTTGACCCATCCTGTTCTGGCGTTGCCGCCCGCTGTTACCTGGACCAATGCAACGGATATGGCCTCAGCGCCTGGTCTGGTCGCTTTTCAACCGCACCCTCTCCCCGGGCTCCCAATCAGGGTTCGCCTCTCGCGCCTGGCGCTTTAGCGTCTCTCTTCTGACGGGACACGGTGCCCAGCGCTCCAAGGTCCGCGTCTGCCCGCCGGGCTCGACTCTGTGTACAGGTACAGATTGCAAACCCGGACATCCCACCGCGTATCCCGCCGTGACGCATTGAACAGATGCCATTCCAGCAATGTACCTTCGAACACCAGGAGTCTTAAATGAAGCTCGCTACCTCACTCTCCCTTGCCCTCGCCCTTGCCCTCGCCGCTAGCGTCACAGGCGCGCAGACGGGGGCGGCAACGGCCCCGAAGCACGATGGCCATCATCCGGCGGGGGCCGCTTCCGCGCCCACGGCCAAAACCATGCCCAGCAAGTCCAAACTGGCCATGGCAGGCATGGATGCGCAGATGAAGTCCATGCAGGAGATGCACAACAAGATGGTGGCGGCTCAAACACCCGGGGAACGCAATGCCCTGATGGCCGGGCACATGAAGACCATGCAGGACGGCATGGCCATGATGAAAGGGATGTCTCCTGGTGGCATGTCCGGCATGCCCACTGACATGGCCTCGCGCCAGCAAATGATGGAAAAGCATATGGAGCTGATGCAGTCCATGATGCAGATGATGATGGACCGCTTGCCGTCCGTGCCGGCAAAGTGATGGGGCCACAGCAATGAACCACGTCCATTCCCGACACGATACAGAACCGAAGGCGTTCTGGGGCTCGCGCTCTTCGATCGGTCTCGTCCTCCTGGGCGGCATTGCCTTGTACTTCCTGCTCACCGAGCACCGTGCCCACTTCTTCGGCGCGCTGCCATTTCTGCTGCTGCTGGCCTGCCCGCTGATGCACGTCTTCATGCACGGTGGGCATGGCGGACATGGTGGCGGCGAGGGACACCAGAAGGGTGGCCAGCAGAGCCCCGACGATGCCGCACCGAAGCAACCCCTGAAAACCCGGGAGCAGCCATGAGCTGCCGGGCCGATCCCAAACCTCACAGTACCGCAGTGCGGAGCACGGAGGCTACCCAATGAGCCACGATACCCCCGCGTATGGCCTGTGGACACTGGTCATCTTCAATTCGGCCATCTTCCTGATGTTCGCTTACAGCTTCTTCAAGCCCCAAACCGGACGCGACTGGCGAACCTTGGGGGCTTTCGGAGCTTTCGTAGTTGCATTGTGACCTTGCTGATGTTCCCGATCCTGCTGGTGATGTATGCGCGGCTGGCGGTCACCGAAGAGGCGGAAATGCGCCAGCAGTTCGGTACGCAATACGAGGCATGGGCGGCGCGCACGCCGCGTTTTCTGCCAGCGTTTCGAGCGCGCTCCGCAGCGGACTGAGCCGACTGGCGCTTTAAAACCTTCAACCTGTGGCGCACGCCGCTGTGCACCAAAGACATGAATCAACCAGGGTAACTACCATGCGCAAAATTCTCTTGGCCCTTGTAATGATGCTCGCCATCGGCTTGTCCGGCTGCGGCTACAACACCTTCCAGTCAAGCGACGAACAGATCAAGGCCAGTTGGTCCGAGGTGCTGAATCAGTACCAGCGGCGCGCCGACCTGGTGCCCAACCTGGTCAGCACCGTCAAGGGTTATGCGCAGTACGAGCAGGACACACTGTTGGCGGTAGTGAATGCCCGGTCCAGGGCAACGGCGATCAACGCCACACCGGAGCTGGTCAACGACCCGCAGGCGTTCGCCCGATTCGAGGCCGCGCAGAGGGAGCTGTCGGGTGCCCTGTCCAGGTTGCTGGTGGTGGTGGAGAAATATCCAGACCTCAAGGCCAACGCCGGTTACCGTGACCTGCAAGCCCAGCTGGAGGGCACCGAGAACCGTATCGCGGTGGCGCGCAATCGATACATCGCCTCCGTGCAGACCTACAACGTCACTGTGCGTTCCTTCCCCAGCAACCTGACGGCCATGGTGTTTGGCTACTCCGTCAAGGCCAACTTCACTGTGGCCGATGAAAAGGCTCTCGCGGCGCCGCCTGCGGTGAGCTTCGGCAGCGGCGCGGCGAAGCCTGCGAGTTCGCCATGAACATTGCCCGCGTAGCCACTGTCGGCGCCGCCAGGTGGCTGTGCATGGTGTGGCTGCTGGCTCTGGCGGCCGGCGTGCCGGGCTTTGCCGCCGAAGGGTTGGTGCCGGTGCCGCCGCTGCAGACGCGTTTGACCGATCTCACCCAGACGCTGACGGCCGAACAGCAAGCAGCCCTGGAGCAGACACTGCGCGCCTTTGAGACAAAAAAGGGCACGCAGATTGCGGTGTTGATCGTCCCGACAACCAAGCCCGAAGAGATCGAGCAGTACGCCCTTCGCGTGGTCGAGTTATGGAAGCTGGGTCGCAAAAAGGTCGACGACGGCGCCTTGTTGCTGATTGCCAAGGACGACCGCACGTTGCGCATCGAAGTCGGTTATGGGCTTGAGGGGGCGCTGAACGACGCGACCGCCAGGCGCATCATCAGCGAAGCAATAACCCCACGCTTGCGGGCGGGAGATTTTTTTGGCGGCGTCAGCGCCGGAGTCGACCAGATGGTGCGTGTGATCGACGGCGAGCCGCTGCCCGAACCCAAACGCGGAGCTGCAGGCCTGCCGGTCGGCCAGAATATCGGGCAACTGCTGCCAGTGTTGTTTGTGGTGGCGCTGGTGCTTGGTGGTGTGCTGCGCAAAATACTTGGTCGACTTCCTGGCGCCCTGGTCACCGGCGGGTTACTCGGTTTGGCAGGCTGGTTCCTCGCAGGCGCGCTGCTTGCTGCCGCGCTGGCGGGAGGAGCCGCCTTCCTGATCACCTTGCTGGGCGTTGGCATGGGACGGCACGGCGGCATGTACGGGGGTGGCTTATACGGAGGAATGGGTGGTGGCCGCTCCGGGGGCGGCGGCTTTGGCGGGGGTGGCGGTGGGTTTGGCGGCGGCGGCGCCTCCGGGCGGTGGTAACCATGAACATCCAACGAATCTGGCACCACTTTGCGATGACCCAAGGGCGCGTCAACCGTGCTTTCCCGCGCGCCAGCCTGCGCGTCATCGAGCAGGCCATCACGGCGAGTGAATCGACCCACATGGGCGAAGTCCGCTTTGCGGTCGAGGGTGCGCTCGACAGCGCTTCACTGTTTGCCGGTCAGTCGGCCAGAGAGCGTGCCATCGAATTGTTCTCGCACCTGCGCATATGGGATACCGAGCACAGCAGCGGTGTGCTGATCTATCTGCTACTGGCCGACCGCCAGGTGGAAATCGTCGCGGATCGGGGGATTCACGCAAAGGCCGGCACGCACGCATGGGCTGCGATTTGCGCCGCCATGGAAGCGGCATTCAAACAAGGAGACTTTGAGAAGGGCGTGCTGCAGGGCATGCATGCGGTGACTCGCCAGCTGACCGAGCACTTTCCGGCAGGCACCGGCAATCGCAACGAGTTGCCGGACAAGCCGGTCGTGCTGTAGCTTGATCAAATGACTTTGCGCGAATCGAGCATGGGGAAACTCGAGCGCGCTTCGCTGCTGTTGCTATCGGGCCTTTTGTCGGCCGGCATTGCGGCGTCGGCGGGACCCGAGACCCGGATCGAGCGCAGTCAGGATGCAATCCGGATCAACGCCAGCCTGCGTGTGGATGCTCACCATCACATCGCATGGCAGGTGTTGACGGATTACAACAATCTGGCGCGCTTTGTCCCGGGCATGCAAACCAGTCAGATCGTGAGTCGTCCGGGTGAAGCGTTGTTGCTGAAACAAACAGGTCAGTCCGGATTCCTGTTGTTTGCGCTGCCGATCGAGGTGGTCGTGCGGATTACGGAGACGCCGCTCGAAGTCATTCGCTTTGAGGCAGTCGGCGGCAGTTTCAAGAACAAGCGGGGCGAGTGCCGCATCAAGGGTCAAGACGATGCGACGCTCTTGGTCTATCAAGCCAGCATCGTGCCGGGTTTCTGGGTGCCGCCTCTGCTAGGGCCAGCCGTCATGGGCCAGGACGGGAGAAGCAAGCTGATGGGATTGGCGCGGGAAATGCAACGGCGCGCGGTAACCACGGTGACCGCGGCGTCCGTGTCGGTGGCGCAGCGTGGATGCCGTATCGGGCAACGAACATGAACATTATTGCAAAAGGAGGGCGTCATGTATGGTTTTGATCACGGGGTTTGGATGATGGGTGGCTGGATTGTCATGCTGGCGCTGTGGCTGCTGCCATTCGCTTTGCTGTTTCTCGCAATCAAGTTCTCATTCGACAAACTCAAGGCATCCGGGGGCAAGCGCGCGATCGATATTCTGGAAGCGTCCTACGCGGGGGGAAATATCAGCCGCGAAGAGTTCCTGCAAAAACGCGACGACTTGCTCAAAGGCAAGTGACTTTCCGTTTTCCAGGCTTTCACTCAATAAGGATATCCATGATCAGCCGAAGAACGCTTTTTCAGATCTCGGGGGTGGCCGCGGTGGCCGGTGCCGGAGGTGCTGCCTGGATGTACTTTGGCGGGCATCGCTTCAGTGCGGCAGGTACGGCACCCATCGACCCGTACCCGTTCGATCCGATCAGGGCAGAAAACTTCCAGCAAAAGCTATTCATCCCCGGCGGTAGTGGGCCGTTTGGTGTGCTGGACGTCGCCGGGCCGCTGCAAATCCGGGCCACTGCTGCGAGTTTCCCGATTCTCGAAGGTCAGGCACCGCCGTTCCTGCTGTACCAGACCGAACAGGCGGGCAAGGCCTATCAGAATCCCATTCTCAGAGCGAAAAGCGGCACCCGCTTTCAGGCAACGCTGCACAACGCGCTGCCAGAACCGACCATCATCCACTGGCACGGCCTGCACACGCCCGCCGCCATCGAGGTCTACTGCAAGTCACGTAAGGTCCAGAATCGGTTAACGTAAAATGACCTTCATGATGCGGAGTGAAGAGTGGGCATCATGAAAGTTGGAGCAGATCGTCGGTGCGCGTCCGCGCTGACTCCGGTGGCATCACACGCCGGCCAGGATCGCGCTGAGCGCGAACGGTACGAAAAAAGGCTGCACATGCACAACCCGCTCCGGCTTGAGGCCGCACTCTGGATATGGGAAAACGAGGGTGGCGCGTGTGCGCAGGCGATGCAATCGGAGCACGCACTGCAAGCGGGCATCCCTCAATCGATGAACACCGAACTCGGGCACTTGCGCATTCGCATGATCGCCATGGAGAACCTCCTGATCACGGTACTTGCACAAGCCCCTGATCAGCAACTCGAACTGGGCCGTGAGATGGCCGCCTTCATTTCCCCAAGGCCCGGTTTTACCCACCATCCCACAACGGTCGGCGCAGCAACACAAATGGCCCATCTTCTGCAAAGAGCCCGGCACTTCCAGGGCTGGGTCGAAGGCGACGCCCTCGCATGAATACGCCGCAACTTCCAGTGTCGGCGGCAGATACCGTCCAATCGCCAGTCCCCACTTCGATAGAGGTGCTGAACAGCGAATGTTTTTGCATCGGCCTGGACACCGCGGCGCTGCGCCGGGCACTGGAATCCGAGATTGGCCAGGTCGGCCTGTTCGACCTGATCCAGCAGCGCTGCCCCTATCTGTTTGCAGCGCGCCCGGTTTTTCTGTCGCGCGAACACGCGCTGCGCATGACCCAACTGGTGCGGGCCATCGAGTCTGTGGTTGCGCTGCCGGCTTACCGCGACGAGGCGCTGGCCACGGCACCGGCCATCGCGCGCCACGATCCCGGCGGCGCCAAGGGTGTGTTCTTCGGCTACGACTTTCATGCCGCCGAGAACAGCTTCGGGCTCATCGAGATCAACACCAATGCGGGTGGAGCCATGCTCAACGCCTTGCTGGCACGGGCACAGCGCGCATGCTGCGCAGCCGTCGCTGGACTCTTGCCGCCATCGGCCACGGCCGGTGAATTCGAAGACGGCATCGTGTCGATGTTTCGCAACGAGTGGTTGCTCTCTGGCCACACAAGGCCACTGCGCAGCATCGCAATCGTCGACGAGAACCCCGAACAACAGTACCTCTACCCGGAGTTCCTGCTGTTCCAGCGGCTGTTCCAACGCCATGGGCTGCAGGCGGTGATCGCCGGCCCGACCGAGTTCACATTGCGTGGCGGCGTGGTCTGGCATGCTGAGTTGGCCATCGACCTGGTCTACAACCGCCTTACCGATTTTTCGCTGGCCGAGCCCGCCAGCGCGATGCTGCGCGAGGCCTATCTGGCCAACGCCGTGGTGCTTACGCCGCATCCGCAGGCACACGCGCTGTACGCGGACAAGCGCAACCTGGCCTTGCTCAGCGATGCAACGCGGCTGCAGGCGTTGGGAGTGCCACAGGCCACCCAAGACGTTCTGCTGGCTGGTATTCCCCATACCGAAATCGTGGAGCCGCAGCACGCCGAGCGCCTGTGGCGAGAGCGGCGACGCCTGTTCTTCAAACCCTTCGCCGGGTTCGGCGGACGCGCCGCCTACCGGGGCGACAAGCTCACACAGCGCGTCTGGCAGGAGATCCTTGCTGGCGGCTATGTGGCGCAAGCGCTGGTGGCACCCGGCGGACGGGTCACCTCAAACCAGGAGCCGGTTCAGGTGCTCAAGTTCGATCTGCGAGAGTACACTTACAACGGCCGCGTTCAATGGGTTGCGGCGCGTTTGTACCAAGGCCAGACGACGAACTTCCGCACCCCCGGTGGCGGCTTTGCGCCGGTTTACGAAGGCCCGGTTGAAGGGTCTGGCCGTTTGCTATCCAAAAGCTGTGTGCCGACGCAGCATGAAAGCCGATTGTTCCTGCTCGACGACAACGAAGTGAAACCGCTGGCCCACGACCGCTACGTCGCACTCGTCCGTGGCGAGGCGGCCGCGGCCGAGTTTGCCGACTGCCGTTTCATCCTGGTTGACTGGTACCTGCGCCTGGCCTGCAGCCAACCCGAAGCCATCGTCAACGAAACCCGCAGCTGGCTGGTGTTCGACGCGCAAGGAGCCATCGACCCGCGCGCTGCGCATGCGATCGAAGCTGCGCCGGTGCCAACCGAAGCACACTGGGCCACGGTCCGCGCGCTAGTGTTCGGCAACGTGCGCGCAAATACCCACCCAGAGATCACCCCATGAGCCAGGCGCGGAACTCCAGGTCGATCGATCCTGCCGCCGCCCAGAGTGATCTGTCCAGGGGCGACCAATTGGTGGTACTGCTCGAGGGCATTCACCCATCGGCCGTCGATGCGCTGCGCCGCGACGGCTACACGCGCATCGTCACCCATGCCAAGTCGCTGGGCGGCACTGAGTTGCGCGCGGCGCTGGCCGAGGCGAGTTTTCTGGGCATACGCTCCCGGACGCAACTGACCGGGGAAGTTTTGCGGCAGGCGAGCATGCTGGCGGCCATCGGCTGCTTCTGCATCGGTACCAACCAGGTTGACCTCGTCGCCGCCATGCGCCTGGGTATTCCGGTATTCAACGCGCCGTTTTCCAACACGCGCAGCGTGGCCGAGCTGGTACTGGCGCAGATCATCATGTTGATGCGCGGCGTCCCGGAGAAGAACGCGGTCCTGCACCGTGGCGGCTGGATCAAGAGCGCCGCGCATTCGTACGAAGTCCGCGGCAAGACGCTTGGCATCGTCGGCTACGGCCACATCGGCACGCAGATCGGCGTACTGGCCGAACAGCTCGGTATGAGCGTGGTGTTCCGCGACATCGAGGCGAAGCTGCCGCTGGGCAATGCGTTTGAGATGGCAGGACTCGACGAGCTTCTCAAAGTCTCCGACGTGGTCAGCCTGCATGTCCCGGAAACTGCGGAAACAGCCAACATGATGGGGGCGGCGCAACTCGCGATGATGAAGCCGGGAAGCCACCTGATCAATGCATCGCGCGGCACCGTGGTCGACATTGATGCACTTGCGGCCGCGCTGGAGAGCCGCCACCTGCACGGCGCTGCGATCGACGTCTTCCCCGTCGAACCGCAAGGCAACGATTCGGCCTTTGTCTCGCCGCTGACGCGTTTCGACAACGTCATCCTGACGCCGCACATCGGTGGCTCGACCTCGGAGGCGCAGGTGAACATCGGCAGGGAGGTCGCCGCCAAGCTGATCCGGTATGGCAGCAACGGCTCGACCACCTCGGCGGTGAACTTCCCCGAAGTCGCGCTGCCGGAGCGTGCCGGACGCAGCCGGCTGCTGCATATACACAAGAACGTGCCCGGTGTTCTGGCACACGTCAACGAGAAGCTGTCGTCGGCGGGTATCAATATCGCCGCGCAATACCTGAGCACGAACCAGGATGTTGGCTACGTGGTGATCGATGTGGACCACGCGGCGACACAGCCGGCACTGACAGATTTGTGCACGGTGCCTGAAACGATCCGCTGCCGGATTCTGTATTGACGTGCTGGTTACGTCCGACAACGTCCCGCAACGTCCCCAACCCCCGCCCAAGGCATCGAGACTTTCATGTGCGGCATCTGCGGTGAATTGCGATTGGATGGTTCGACGGCCGATACGTTGGCATTCGATCGCATGTCCGACAGCATCGCCAGGCGGGGCCCGGATCACGCAGGCGTTTTCAGCGACGGCCCGGGGGGCTGGGGCCCCCGCCCCCGGGGGGGGATGCGCCAGACCCCCCGCGCCGCACACCCGCAGGGGGGGGAGGAACAGAACCAGGGGGTGGTGTTTAGCGA
>JAJAZK010000411.1 GCA_026785765.1 Rhodoferax sp.
CCCCCCCCCCCGCGGCGCGGGCCCCCCCCCCGCGACGCCACCGGGGCGCTGAAGCCGGGGGTTTGTTGGGTCAACTGCAGCGCCAGACCAAACCATTCATTGGCAACGGCGGCGCTGAAACTGTCCGCTGGTCGCGCTGTCACGGCCGTCTGCGCGTTGACCGCTGGCGCGTGCAGTTCGGCCAGCGCCAGCATGGCACTGACGACCCAGGCGCGGCGCGGCAGCATCATGGTGCCTTCCATGCGCTGATGCCGTTCTGCCGGTCTACCGCATAGAACCCCCCGCTGGCCGCCGTCAGCCAGGGACCCCAGCTGCCGTAAGGCCACAACACGCGCAGCTTGACGTTTTGCGCCGCCCCCAGGCCGAAATGCATCCAGCCCAGATGGCCACTGGCGTGCCCGCCGCCCACTGTCAGCTCCTGGCGGATGGTGCGCATGCCCAGGTCCACCTCGACCCAGGCGCCGATCGCGTCCCGGTTGCCGCCGCTTTGGCTCAGCCGCAGTTGCAACCAGCCGCCCATGGGCTGCGGTTTGTCGGCGGTTCCGCTGCCGACGTTGCGCCACAGCTGGGCCTTGTCCCAGCGGTTGACCACCAGCATGTCGAGCATGCCGTCGCCGTTGAGGTCCACCAGCATGCCACCGCGTCCGCGCTTGTAGCTGGCGATGCCGGCGAGTTGCCCGGCCTCCACGAACTGGCCGTCGCTGTTTTGCAGCAGCAGGTTGTTCGGGTCGAGCATCGCGAAATCCGGCATGCTGGCCACATTGCCCTTGACCACGAACAGGTCGGTCAGCGCGTCGTGGTTGACGTCGGCAAACTGGGCATGCCAGGCGGTGGACGGATGGATGTCACCACCGACGTAGGGGCGGTGGGCGGTCACGCCGCGTTTAAAGGCGATGTCGCCATAGGTCGGACGGCTGCCGTCGCCTTCGAGCTTTTGCAGTTTGTTGTCGGCCATGCTGGTCAGGTAGACCTCGGGCTTGCCGTCGCCGTCGAGGTCGTGGCTGGCAATGCCCATACCCCAGATCTGCAAGGGTTTCCAGCCCTGTTCGGGCGTGAACAATTGCGGTGCCTGGCGCGGCGCAATTTTCCAGAGTTGCTCCTGCCCGCCTTTGTAATACTCGCGGTCGTTGCTCACGCGCAGGGCCGCCTCGCCGCTGCGGCTCCAATCGGAGAACAACATCGACAGGGCGCAGTGTCCGGGCGCGAGTTCCAGCGGGTTCGCGAAGGCCTTGCCGCCCGCCGCCGGTCGCACCAGCGCGCCGCTGGTACAACTGCCCCAGGGGAAATCGGCCTTGCTGCGGTCCACGTAGGTGCCGATGGCCAGTGTCGGCCATTGCTGGCCACGCTCCCAGGTGGCACTGAAAGCGCTGTGCCACGCATTCGCGCTGCGCAGATTCCACTTGTCGGTGGCGCGTTCGAACTTGCAGCCGCCCAGGCCGCGGAACACTTGCACCTCGCCTACACGCAGCACCACCAGATCGACCTGCCCGTCGCCGTCGATATCCAGCGGATAGGCGCCGTTGGCGCCAGTCAACTCCAGTCCGGAGCGCTCTTCGCGCAGCTTGATCGGTCCGCCACGCGTGCTGATGTTGCGGTAGAACTTGGCCTTGTTGACGCCGCCGGTGATATACACCTCGGGCAGGCCGTCGCCGTCACAGTCGAATGTGGCCACTCCGCCGCCGATCTGAAACTCGAAGTCGCCGTCAAAACGGCTTTGCAGCCCGGCGCCGTCGGTTTCCTCCACGAAACGCGGTACGGCGGGCGGCTCGGCCGCCCAAAATGGGGTCGGTGTGACCAGCGCCGTCAGCAGCAGCACGAGCAGCCGCCTCATGTGCTGCCTTCCACTTCCAGCGGGGTCCCGGTTCCTGCCAGTTCGGCGCTGATTGTTGGAGTGCCGTTGGCGTCGGCGTACGTGGCGTCTGGCGTGGGGGCGGTCTGCAAATGGGTCGGGCGCAGGTAGCGGTGCCAGGCCACGGCTGCTGCGCCCACGGCAGCGGCGTTCACACCGTAGCGGGCAGCCCGTATTGTCGGCGGTGGGACGCCGGCCGCCTGCGCGTAGCCCCGGACTACCAGGGCAGCGCGCTCCAGCAGGGTGGGATGGGTGCTGCAGGACGATCCTCCCACCACCACCGTGGTCGGGTTGAACATCGCATCCAGGTTCTGGATCAGCAGGCCCAGTGCCTGCGCGCCGCGCTCGATGCCGTGCACGCCCGACAGCGCCCGCGCGCCGATCAGGGTCTCGGCACAACCGCGCCGACCGCAGGAGCACACTGCCCCGTCAAGCTGCAGCACGCTGTGCCCCACTTCTCCGGCCATGCCATGGGCGCCGGTGAACAGCCGGTCGTGCAAGACAATGCCGGCCCCGACCGCGACATCGCAGTTCACGAAAATCAGCGGGTCGGTGCGGCCGTCAGTGCCGAACTCGTATTCACCCAGCGCTGCGGCGTCGGCGTCGTTGTGCAGGTGCAAGGCGACATCGGGAACAGCGGCAGCGGCCAACGCCCGCGTCAGCATGGACAGAAAACCAAGGTCGCGCCAACCCAGGTTGGGCGCGAAACGCACCAGCCCGGAGCGGGCGTCCACCGCGCCCGGCAGGCAAACTCCGATACCCGACAGCCATCGGCCCTGCTGTTGTGCAGTCTGCCAGGACTGGTGCATCAGTTGCACGGCCTGGGCGCACACAACACGCGCGTCGGTGCTGGCCAGCGGCCGCTCCAGGCTCGACAACAACGTGCCGTCCAGCGCGACCGTGACCAGGCGCAGCTGCCGCACCCCGATTTCCAGGCCAAGCAGCAAGCGCGTGTCGACATCCAGAACCAGGGGGGTGGAAGGACGGCCGATGCCGTCGGACACTACCGGCGCGCTGGGCTCCGACAGCCAGTGTTCGTCCAGCAGTTCCCGCACCAGCGCGCTGACGGTTGACTTCGTGAGACCACTTTGCTGTGCCAGCCGCGCACGGGACAAGCCGGGCTGCGCGCGCAACAGGCGCAACAGGACGCTGCGGTTGATGCGTTTGACGAGTTGCTGGTCGCCCGTAGCCTTCATTGCGCCATGCGGCCGGTTTCCGGCTTGCCCTCGGGCTTCTTGCCGGCAATGATCATGCCCAGCACTTCGTCTTCGGTCACATCGGCGGTGCGGAACGTCCCCACGGTTCTCCCGTTCTTCATCACACACAAGCGATCCGACAGGCCGAACACATCGGGCATGTCGTGCGAGATCAGGAAGATGCCGACACCGGCCGCCTTGAGTTTGCGCACCAGGTTGTGCACCATGCGTGTTTCTTCCGGCCCCAGCGCAGCGCAGGGTTCGTCCATGATCAGCGCTTTGGCCTTGAAGTAGACCGCGCGCGAAATTGCCACCACCTGGCGTTGCCCGCCCGACAACATGCGTACCGGCACCCGGATGTTCTTGAAGTTCGGGTTCAGGTTGTGAAACACCTCGCGCGCAGCGGCCTCCATGGCGTAGTCGTCCAGCGTGCCCCAACGCGTCTTGAGCTCGCGCCCGAGGAACAGGTTGGCCACGCTGTCGAGGTTGTCGGCCAGCGCCAGCGTCTGGTAGATGGTCTCGACGCCAAGCTTTTGCGAATCGGCGGGGCTGTTGATCTTCGCCGCTTCGCCGTTGATACGGATCACGCCACTGTCGATCGGATAGGCGCCAGCCAGCATCTTCATGAGCGTCGATTTGCCCGCCCCGTTGTGGCCCAGCAGCGCCATGACCTCGCCCGCAAATACGTTGACGCTGACGTCTTCCACTGCCCGCACACCACCAAAGGCCTTGTGCACCGCCTGGATGTCGACCAGCGGTATCGAGGGTGTCCGGGCCATCACAAACGCTCCCCGGTTGCGCGGCGGTACACCACGTCGAACACCACCGCAACAATCAGCACCTGGCCAATGATGACCATGCGGTAACCGATGCCCACATCCATCAGCAACAGGCCGCTCTCCAGGAACTGGATGATCAAGGCGCCCAGCACCGTGCCCAGCACGGTGCCGCTGCCTCCGGCCAGCGCCACCCCGCCGATGACCGCTGCCGCAATCACATAAAGTTCCATACCGTTACCCAGCGAACTGGTGCCGGCGTTCAAGCGTGACACCGAGACGACGGCTGCAATTGTCACCATCACCGCGAGCAGCAAGAAAAGCTGCAACATCACTTTCTTGACCGGAATACCCACCAGCACAGCGGCCTCGGGGTTGCCGCCGATGGCATACACATAACGGCCAAAACTCGTGCGATTGACAATAAAGGCCATGCCCATCACCACCGCGCCCCAGATCAGCACCGGGTTCGGGATGCCTTGACCGGCTTCCTTGCTGGGCAACTGGTAGGCGTTCATGACCGCCACAAACAACAGCGTGGAGGCGACAAAAAACAACGCTACCCCCCAATCAAAGGCGAGCGGGCGCATCGGGAAGCCACGCGCGAAGGCGTTGCGCCTGCGGCTAACGAGGTTCCACACAATCAGGGCCGACAGCGCCAGACCGAGTGCCCAGCTCAGGGTCGGACCGAGTGCACCGTCGAGGCCACCGCCGATGAGCAAAAAGTTGGCATCGGTGACCGGCTGCGTGCGGCCGTCCGAGATCAGGAACGCAACCCCGCGAAACGACATCAGGCCGCCCAGCGTGACGACGAAGGACGGCACACCGAGGTAGGCGATCAGCCAGCCCTGGTACATCGCAATCAGGATCGACAGGGCGAGCCCGGCCAGACAGGCCGGCACCCAGTGCCAGTTGTGGCTGTACATCAGGTAGGCGATCAGGACGCCGATGGTGGCCATCACCGAACCCACCGACAGGTCGATCTGACGCGCCACGATCACCAACCCGATGGCTGCCGCGACGATGCCGACCACGGCCGATTGCTGGGCGATGTTGTAGAGGTTCTCCGGCGTCAGGAAATTGCCGGTGACAGCGTGGAAGGCGATCGACATGACAACCAGCACCGCCGCCATGATGGACAGCCGCAGGTCCAGCGCGCTGACCTGCAAACGGTTCTGAAGAGTCGTCATGCTGGTGTCCTGTTATCTGAAGAAGCGCCACGAACGACCACCCGGCGCGCCAGCCGCCGCTCACCAACGGCAGCAGCCTGGCGCCGCTGCGGTCGGCGCGCCCGGCGTGTCCGCCCAGAAACGCGCCGCTTCGTGTGCAACCTTCGTTGCCTTATTTGCAGGCAGCGGGGCCCTTGGCCACATCAACACCCTTGCAGGCGGCGGCCTTGGTGATCCAGCCACCCTTGATGACCAGGTCCAGGTTGGCCGCGGTGACCGGTGTTGGCTTGAGGAACATCGAGTTCATCTCTACCTTCTTCTCGCCGCCGCTCCACTTGGTGGCGCCTGCCACCGGCTTGCCACCCGCCAGCGCCATCGCGGCCGTGATCGCTTCACGTCCCAAGTCGCGCGAATCTTTCCAGACCGTCACGGTTTGTGTTCCCAGCGCGACGCGGTTGATGGCGCCATGGTCACCGTCCTGGCCCGACACCGGCACGCCCTTGAGGCCACGTGCCGTGAGTGCAGCCACCACGCCGCCGGCCATGCCGTCGTTGGAGGCGACCACCGCGTCGACCTTGTTGTTGTTCTTGGTCAGGATCTGCTCCATGTTCTTTTGTGCGTTCTCGGGCTTCCAGCCGTCGGTGTATTCGTCACCCACGATCTTGATGTCGCCTTTCTTCACCGCATCGGCCAACACCTCGGCCTGGCCTTCGCGCAGGAAGTTGGCGTTCGGGTCGGTCGGCGAGCCTTTGATGAAAGCGTAGTTGCCTTTGGGCTTGACGGCGAGCACGGCGCGTGCAGTCATGCGACCAACTTCCTTGTTGTCAAACGTGATGTAGAACACGCCCGGCGCTTCGATCAGGCGGTCGTAAGCGACCACCGGAATGTTCTTTGCCTTGGCCTTGGCCAGCGCCGGAACGATGGCGTCCTTATCCATCGCCAGGATCACCAGCACCTTGGCGCCCTTGGCGATCAGGCCATCAATGTCGGCCAATTGCTTTTCAGCGGAGCCACCGGCATCGGCGCTGATGTAAGTGCCGCCGAGTTTGGTCAGTTGGGCCTTCATGGCCGCCTCGTCGGTTTTCCAGCGCTCTTCCTGGAAGTTGGACCAGCTCACACCCACAGCGGCTTGCGCAAAAGCGGCTACGGAGCCCATGGCCAGGGCGAGGGCGGTCAGGTAACGTTTGAATAACATGCATGTCTCCAGTGGTATGCCCGTTTGCGGGCGGTTGTGAAACAGCCCGGAGGCTATTTAGTTCGAACGAAAAACGAAGTGTCTGGCAATTGCCGGTGGCTCGATATTGGTGGAAACACTAACGGCCCGCCGCGACTGCTGCAATACGTGCTGCGCGCACCCGATCGCCAATCTGTCGGCCATCAATTCCGTCGGCGTGGGCCTGTGCAGCCACAACAGCCGTTGGCGCGGCCTGGGTGGCGGCGAGTGCGGTTTGCAGAAATACGGCAGCGGGCAGCGTGCCAGCCGTTGCGCTGATGCTGCCAGCTTGGGTGGCGCAGGCGGCGGCTCCCAGCAGCTCGATGAATCGCGCCGGTTTGCGAAAAGCGTCACAGCGCTCCAGCAGATCGACGACGCCCGTTGGATGCAGCGCCAGGCTCGCCAAAATTGAGTCCAGTTCGCGTACCAGCAGTAGCGCCAGATCACGGCAGCCGCTGGGAATCCGCAAGCGCTGGCACAGGCTGCGGATCGCGGCCAAGGCGGCATTGGCTGGCGTATGCGCTGGCGTGGCACACAGGCACAAGCAGGCAAACCGGATCTCCAGCGTGGCGCCCCGTGCTCCCGCTGTGTCCAGGGTGGCGGCAAGCTGGCGCAATGCGGTGCTGGCCGGTGCCAGATCCAGCTCTGGCAGGATGTTGGCCCAGGCACCACTGTCTTGCAACACCGCCACCATACGCGCGGCATGCGACTCCATCAAGCCCATGGCCAGTTCTTGCCAGACCCGTTCTGCCACCAGGGCGTTTGCCTCGCCGCGCGCCACCATCTCCTGCATCAATGCGGTAGTCTCAAAGGCGACGCTGAAGTCGGAAAAGCGCGCCGCAAAACGCGCGACCCGCAGGATGCGCACCGGGTCTTCTCGAAACGCATCGGTCACATGGCGCAGCACTTTTGCCCGCAGATCGCGCTGTCCGTGAAACGGATCACAAAGTACAACCTGGGCCGGATCAAAGCTGCCATCGGCGCGCACCTGCTGCTTTGCCACTGCAATGGCATTCATCGTCAGGTCGCGCCGCGCAAGGTCTTGTTCCAGCGTGACGCCAGACGTAGCCACGATCTCGAAACCGCGGTATCCGGGGCCGGTCTTGCGTTCGGTCCGCGCCAGCGCATATTCTTCGTGGGTCGCAGGATGCAGGAACACTGGAAAGTCCCGCCCCACCGGCAGAAATCCCTGATCAACCATTTGCTGGGGCGTGGACCCCACCACGACCCAGTCGCGGTCCTTCACGCTCAGGCCCAGCAGCGTGTCCCGCACTGCGCCGCCGACCAGGTAAATCTGCATGGAGCCAGTGTAGGAGAGGGGCGCCGCAATTGCCTTCAGGGCTTGAGCCGGTACGGCTCCTCGAAATCCAGAAAGTCCTTTTCCAGTAAGGCGTCGTCGATCCATGCCTTGACGCCGGGCTGGGCGCTTACGCGGGCGATGTAGTCCCCAATGGCGGGGGGAACCGGCAGTGCATAGGTCTTGAGCCGCATGCAGACCGGAGCAAAGTAGGCGTCGGCGATGGTGAAAGCGCCAAACAACATTGGCCCTCTGTGCTCCTCGAGCAATTCGCTCCACATCTCGACGATGCGCTGCACGTCGGCGCGCACAGCCGGTTTGTCACGCCAGATCAGGGCGCCGGCCTCGGGCAGCGAGGCCTCGATGTTCATCGGGCAGGCACTGCGCAAGTTCGAAAAGCCGGAATGCATCTCGGCGCAGATGCTGCGCGCACGCGCGCGCGCCGCGACGGATGCGGGCCACAGGCCAGCTTTTGGAAACTTCTCTGCCGCGTATTCGGCGATTGCCAAGGTGTCCCACACCACCAGGCCATCGTCCACCAGCACCGGCACACGGCCGGCCGGGCTCACGGGACCCAGGCGCTTCTTGAACTGCGAATCGGCAGTAAAGGCGTCGAAACGCACCATCACCTCGTCAAAAGCGATGCCCGCTTGCCTGAGCATCACCCATGGGCGCATGGACCAGGACGAATAATTTTTGTTACCGATATAGAGCTTCAACATGGACTTCGGGTCTCCAAAGTAAGGGATGCTAACCGCTGAGCCGACGTCGATTGATGCCCAGTCACCCGCCAAATGATGTGTCGCTGAAAGTCAAAACAGCAGTGGTTCACTGCACGGCGCGGGTCGCAGGGTCAGATGAGCGGCGCAGCAACGTCAGCGCCAGCGCCGCCGACGCCACCATCAAAAACAAACTCACCGCATTGAGCACCGGCGATGCACCTTCACGCATGCGGCCATACATCATCACCGTGAGCGGGGCGTCGGAGCCGACCAGCATGAGGGTGGTATTGAAGTTCTCGAACGACATCAGGAAAGCGATTGCCGCTGCGCCAATCAGCGCCGGGCGCAGGTAGGGCAGGGTGATGGTAATGAACACGGCCGCGCGGTTGGCACCGAGGTTGTAGGCGGCTTCTTCCAGCGTGCCGTCAAAGCGTTTGAGCCGGGCCGAAATTGTCAGGGTGGCGATGGACACTACAAACGACAGCTGGCCCAGCACGACCAGCGGCAAGCCCGGCCGCAGGAACTCCAGCTCCAGGCCGAACAGGTCGTCTGCCAGGTTGGCAATGCGGCTGGCAAAGGCGAGTATGGAAATACCCAGTATCACGCCAGGAATCACCAGTGGCGCCAGCATCAGCATGGACAACGTGGTCTTGCCGCGGAACTGTGTGCGCTCGATCAGGAATGCATTGGCCGTTCCCACCAACACCGCCAGTACGCTGACCCACACGGCCACCACCAGGCTGGTCCACAGGCTGCCCATCAGCGCCGTGTCGGCGAACAGGCCGCCACGGGAGGTCGCGGCATTGCCCAGAAACCAGTCCAGCGTGAAGCCGCGCCAGGGTGGCGCCGGATAAGGGGCGTCGTTGAATGCAAACACGGCCACGATGGCCAGCGGCAGGAACAGGAAGGCGAAGAACAGCAGCGCATACAACACGGTGCCAGTGCGCAGCCAGAGCGGGCGCTGGAGCGATGCGATCATGTGCGCTGCATCACGTCGCCAAAGCGCTGGCCACTGAGCTTCAGGCCAAACCAGACGATGGCCGTGGACAGCAGCAGCAGCAGGAACCCGAACGCCGCGCCCTGTTCCCAGTTGAAACGGGTGATGAACTGGGTGTAGATCTGCTCGGTGAACCATTGCGAACTTTTCCCGCCCAGCAAGGAAGGTGTCAGGTAGTTGCCCAGGGTCAGCATGAACACCACAATGCAGCCCGCAACAATGCCTGGCGCGGCGTGCGGAATGACGATCTGGCGCAGGATGGAGAAGCCGTTTCCGCCCAGGTCGTATGCCGCCTCCACCAGCGAGTCGTCCAAACTCTCCAGTGCGCTGACCAGGGGCACCACCATGAACAACATCGAGGTATAGACCAGGCCGATCAGGATGGTCGCGTCGTTGTACAACATCTCCACCGGGGCCGGTGTGATGCCGAGCCTGACCAGCAGACCCGGCAAGACGCCGGATTCGCGCAGCAGGATCATCCAGCCCAGCGCGCGCACGGTTTCGCTGACCCAGAACGGAATCAGGCACAACACGAACAACATGGACTGGGCCCGACCGCGCGCGATCTTGGCGATCGTCCAGGCGATCGGAAAGGCGATCAGCAGCGTCAGTGCCGTCGACAGCAGGGACATGGCGGCGGTGCGCACAAAGGTGTGCCAGTACAGCGGTTCCTCGATGAAGGTGCCGTACTGCGCCAGGCTGGGTGCGTATTCACCAGGGCCGGTGCGTACGCGCAATGACAGGATGGCGAGTTCCACATGCGGCAACACGATCAGCAACAGCAGCCACAACAGGGCCGGCGCCAGCAACAGCACAAACAGCAAGGTAGCCTGCCGCTTGCCATCGCTGCCTTTAACCAGCGCCATGTTGGTTAGCCAGCGGTTGCCGCCGCAACGGCAAAACACACCGCGCGTTCGGGATCGAAACAAAAATGCACCGTCTCACCCACCGTGAGATCGGCAAACTGCCCGGTCTGCGGCAAGGCCACACAAAACTCGGTATGCGATGCTTGCTCGCGCAGCAATACCGCCGAATTGGCACCGTCGAACAGCAGGCTCTCCACGCTGGCCCGGTAGCGGGCGGGGCCGACCAACGCGGTCGGATCGCGTGCCAGAGTCACGACTTCCGGGCGCACAAACGCTTCCACCGCGTCGCCTGTGCGCACGGCGCCCATGGCGCGCGCCTGCACCTGCAGTCCGCCGGGGCCGATCAGCGACACCTGTTGCCCGTGCACCGTATCAGCACGGCCTGCGATACGGTTGTTGGCGCCCACGAACCCCGCAACAAACGGCGTCTGCGGGGCGTAATACAGATCCTGCGGCGTGCCGACCTGCTCAAAGCGCCCATGCTGCATCACCGCCACATGGTCCGACATCACCAGCGCCTCGGATTGGTCGTGTGTGATGTAGACAAAGGTGGTGCCAAAGGCCGCCTGCAACTGCTTGAGCTCGACCTTCATATGCTCGCGCAGTTTCAGATCCAGCGCGCCCAGCGGCTCGTCGAGCAGCAGCAACGTGGGCTCCAGCACCAGGCTGCGGGCGATGGCGATGCGCTGCTTTTGTCCGCCCGAGAGCTGGTCGATCCGTTTCTGCTGCGCGCCCGGCAGGCTCACGCGCTCCAGCATATCGCCCACACGGCGGGTAATCTCGGCGCGCGCCACACCGCGGCGCGCCAGACCATAACCAACGTTTTCGCCCACCGACATCATGGGGAACAGCGCAAGGTGCTGGAACACCATGTTGACAGGGCGCCGGTTCGGCGGCACGCCTTGCATGCTGTTGCCGCCGATACGAATATCGCCGCTGTCGGGCTGTATGAAACCCGCGATCATGCGCAGCAAGGTGGTCTTGCCACAGCCCGAAGGTCCGAGGATGGAGAAGAAACTGCCGCGCGCGACGGAAAACGAGAGCGCGTCGACGGCGGTGAAGGCCGCGTAGCGTTTACCCACACCCACGGCCTGCAGATCCGGCTGCCCCGTAGCCGGCGCAGCGTTGTTGGCAGTCACCGGCAGATCGTTGGAGGGGTCAGAGGTTTTCAGCCGCTCAGGGCGCAGCCTTGATGCGGTCGAGCACGCGGCCTTCGATTTCCTCCAGGCCAGCCGGCACGGCCGGATACCACTTGACGTTGGCCAAAGCGGCCGGCGGGAAGCTGGCGGCAAACTGGGCCTTGAGTTTGGCTTCCATCTGCAGGTCCGCACCCTTGGACGCCGTGAAGTTGCCAGCCGACCCGGCCACCTTGGCGGCGATTTCCGGACGCATGTTGAAGTTGATCCAGGCGTACGCGGCCGCGTCGTTCTTGCCCTTGGCGGGGATCGCAAAAGTGTCGATCCAGCCCATGGCGCCGGATTTGGGCGCGATGAATTGCACGTCGGGCTTGTCGTTGTTGAGCTTCCAGCCACCGGTGTCCCACATCATGGCGCCCACGATTTCGTCGTTGCGCAGGCCGTTGGTCAACTGGTCCTTGTTGTCCCAGAAGAACTTCAAGTTGGCCTTGCAGGCGATCATGGTCTTGCCGACTTCATCCATCAGCGCGCCGTAGGCCTTGGGATCGTTGTACAGGGCGAACGGGTCCTTGCCGGAGGCAAACGCGAAAGCCAGCAGGGTTGGGCGCTTGAGCCGCACGGCGGTCTTGCCCTTGTACTCGGCCTTGCACAGGTCCGGATAGTTTGCGATCTTGGCAAGCTTGGTGTTCACCACCAGGCCGTCTGTTCCCCAGATGTGGGGCAGCCCATAGACCTTGCCGGCGAGGGTGGTGTTTTTCTTGGTGGAGTTAAGCATGGAACCAATGAACAGGTCGGTCTTGATCTTGCTCAGGTCCATTGCTTTGTAGATCTTGAACTCCTGCTGCGGTCCGGTGATGCGGTCCTGCGATGGCTGCGCCAGGTCGAAACCAGCGCCACCGGTGGCACGCAGCTTGGAAATCATCTCTTCGTTGTTCGACAAGGTCAGCTCGACCTTGTAACCGGTCTCTTTCTCGAACTGGGCAACGATAGCGGCCGGGGCATAGTCGGCCCAGGTCAGCAGGCGCAGGGTTTTCTCCTGGGCGGAGCTGGCGCTTGCGACGGTGGCGAGGAGGACGGCGGTGGCAATCAGGGTACGGCGGTTTTGCATTTTTTGGATTCCTGCTTTGGGTGGGTGGAAGAAAAAGAATATACGCGCATTCCCAGGGTTCGAACAAGCTGTTTGGACCGGTGTGTCAGCGCCGACACACATGACCGTGTTTTGCCTTGCGTTCACACGGCTGACATGCTGGCGTGGTCCCGCGGACTGCATAATTCGCGCTGCTGTTTCGTAACAAGGTGGCGCTGAGGCGCAGTGGGTGTTGGACGCGGGCGCAATGAACAGGGAAGAAACGATGGTTGCAGGAAATGGTGGGCGGCACGGTTGTGCCTGGCGGGGCGCGGCTGGGGCGGTGGCCAACAGCTTTGTGGGTTCGGTTGCTGCCCGTAACTGATGCGATGAACCCGGCGCGCCGTCTACGCCTATGCTCGACCGCCTGAAACGGCTGCTGCCGTCGCACGATTCCATTGCCAGCAACCGCTGGCTGCGCTGGCTTGGCCCGGCCTTGCTGCATCGCAGCCTTTGGCACATGAGCCGGCGCGGCGTGGCCAAGGGCGCCGCAATCGGCGTCTTTTTCGCGTTCATAACGCCAATCGCGCAGATTCCGCTGTCGGCGGCGCTCAGTGTTGCCTTGCGCGCCAACATCCCGACTGCCATCGCTGCGACTCTGGTGAATACGCCACCAACCTTCGGGCCGGTCTACTACGCAGCCTGGCGTGTTGGGAGCTGGATGTTGGGTGAGGAGGCCGATGCAGCGCATACCCCGGAGGCGTTGCGAGTGGCCAAAGACGGTGCCGAAGCCAAAGAGTCTGGCGCCGTGCTGGCAGGTGTGGCAGTATTCAAGCCTGGTTTCTGGGCCCGCCACTGGAGCACTCTGCGTGAGATCGGCAAGCCACTGATGCTCGGGGCACTGGTCTTCAGCGTGGTGTTCTCGGCCCTGGCTTATGTACTGGTCAACCTTGTCTGGCACTGGCGTGTGCGTGGCAAACGCAGAAAGCGCCTGCGCAGCGCGGCTACATCGCCGCCGTGAAGCCGCCGTCCACCGTCAGCACCAGGCCGCTCACATAGGAGGCTTCGTCGGAGGCGAGGAACACCGCTGCCGGGCCGATTTCGCGCAGTTCGCCCCAGCGACCGGCGGGAGTGCGCCGGCACACCCAGGCATTGAACTCCTGGTTCTCGATCAGCGGCGTATTCATCTCGGTTGCGAAAAATCCGGGGGCGATGCAGTTGACGGTGACCTGGTCGGGCGCCAGCTCCACGGCCAGTTGCCGGGTCAGGGCATGCACCGCGCCTTTGCTGGCAACATAGGCAGACACCGTGGCGCGCGCGTTGATCGCGCTGATCGACCCGGTCATGATGATGCGGCCGCACCGGCGCGGCGCCATTTGCTGCGCAGCCGCACGGCACAACACCCAGACGGAAGTGAGGTTGGTATCCATGACGCGCTGGAAGTCCGCCAGCGCGAAGCCGGTGATGGGGGCGCGGTGGTTGATGCCGGCGTTGGCCACCAGAATGTCAAAACGGCCGTGGCGCTTTGCGATGTCCGCCACACAGGAC
>JAJAZK010000412.1 GCA_026785765.1 Rhodoferax sp.
ATGATCCCGCTGTCGGCCTTGGTCAAGTTGCGCGAGGTGGTGGTTCCGCGCGAACTGAACCACTTTGGCCAGCGCCGTTCGGCTTCGATTACCTCTAACCTGTCGGCGAATTATTCGGTTGGCGAAGCGTTGGACTTCATGGATGCGACTGCCAAGAAGGTGCTCAAACCTGGTTACGCCACCGATTTGAACGGGTCCAGCCGCGAATTCCGCAAATCGGCCGACTCCCTGACGCTGGTGTTCGTACTGGCTCTGTTCTTCATTTTTCTGGTGTTGGCGGCGCAGTTCGAGAGTTTTGTCGATCCGTTCGTAATCCTGCTGAGCGTTCCCTTGTCCATGGCGGGAGCCCTGTTGGCGCTCAAGTGGTCGGGTGGCACGCTCAACGTGTTCAGCCAGATCGGGCTGATCACGCTGGTCGGGTTGATCACCAAACACGGCATCCTGATCGTGGAGTTTGCCAACCAGCTCCGGGAGCAGGGCCTGGATACGCTCGCGGCGATTCGAAAATCGGCGGCCCAACGCTTGCGCCCGATCCTGATGACCACCGGTGCGATGGTGCTTGGTGCCTTGCCGCTGGCCCTGGCCACCGGGGCTGGTGCGGAGAGCCGCAGCCAGATCGGTTGGGTGATTGTGGGCGGCATGAGCCTTGGCACCCTGCTGACGATCTTTGTGGTGCCGACGATGTATACCTTGTTCGCGCGCCGCCACGCACCAGGCGCGATCAAGGAGGTCGCACTGTCCGAACCTGCGGACCCCGCGCCAGCGAAGGCTGTCCTGCCGAGCCCCGCGGTGGGGTAACCGGGCCACCGGGTCGATCCGGCGCTAGAACGCTCCGTCGAACACCATCACGTCGACTTCGTCGCCGATTGCGACGTGGCCTTGGTCATGGTGCAGCACGATCAGACCGTTGGCCTGCACCATCGAGCGCATAACGCCAGAGCCCTGGTTGCCGGTAGTGGCAACCTGCAGCGTTCCGTCGGCGGCAGTGCGCACAATTCCGCGCTGATACTCTGTGCGCCCGGCTTTCTTGCGAATGGCTTCGGCGCTGCGAGCGCGCAGCAGTGGCGTCGGGCGCGCCGTGCAACCCATCATGCGCAACAGGGCAGGGCGCACAAAAGCCAGGAACGTCACCATCACGGCCACGGGATTGCCTGGCAAACCGAACAACACGGCGCTGCGCTCAGGACTTGCGCTGCCGCTCGATGGCGCGCTGATGCGCCCGACCGCCATTGGCCGACCCGGGCGCATGGCAATGCGCCAAAAGGCGACGCCACCACTGTCACCGGCCAGCTTTGCCATCATCGCCTTGGTATGGTCGGCTGTACCCACGCTGACGCCGCCGCTGGTGATGATGGCATCGGCACTGCTCGCAGCCTCCCGGAAAGCGGCTTCGAGTGCCTGTGGTTCGTCGGCAACCACGCCCATGTCGATGATCTGCACGCCGAGCCGGGTGAGCATGCCGTAAACGGTGTAACGGTTGCTGTCGTAAACGGCGCCGGCGCGACTCGGCTCTCCCAGGCTGAGGATCTCGTCTCCGGTGGAGAAATAGGCGACCCGCAGACGCCGGTGTACCTGTACCTGGGCTACTCCCAGGCTGGCGATCAGGCCAAGGGCCGCCGGCCCGAGCAATTCGCCCGCCTGGAGTGCCGGTTTGCCCTGCAGCAGGTCTTCACCGAGAAGGCGCCGGTTGTCTCCGGGCGCCAGCAAACCGCCCGGAATTCGCACGGTGTCGCCTTCGAAGCGCACGAGTTCCTGCGGCACCACCGTGTCCAGACCGTACGGCATCACGGCACCGGTCATGATCTTGACTGCCTGTTCCGGGCCTACTGTGCCTTGCCACGGTTGCCCGGCCATCACGGTGCCGACGACACGCAGGGTCAGCGGCTGCCCTTTCGCCAGCGCCGCCCCGTCGAAGGCATAACCATCCATCGCCGAGTTGTCATGCGGCGGCACACTGATCGGCGACACCAGATCCTTTGCCAACACGCGGCCCAGCGCCTCGAACACGCCGACGTTCTCAAACTCGGCCACCGGAGACACCAGGCGTGACAGGAATTCGGTGACGGCGGCGGCGCTCAGGCCGTCTGGATCGTAACCCTGCAGTTGCGCCACGACCGCAGCGACGCCGGCGCTCATGGCGCAGCAGCCTGCAGCTCGGCCAGCGTGTTGATGTTGAAAAAGGCCTGTGCGTCGGTGAACGGGACTATGGCCGTCTGGTGGCGCGCCGCCCAGGCGTCGATCTTTCGCCCACCACTGGCGGTGAACTGCTCGAGGTCGGCGCGCAGGTCCTGCCGTATCAGGCAAAACACGGGCTGCTTGAACCATCGGGTATTCCCGTCAGCGTCGGTTTCCGGTGTGCTGGGCATAGCGATCACGCTGTCCGACTCGAGCATTGCCTGCGCAAGGCGAAGGACCAGATCGTGCGGAAAGTGCGGCGTGTCGCAGGGTGCAGTAACCAGGTAGGGCGTGGCGCAGTGCCCCAATGCTGTGAGAAATCCGGCCAGCGGCCCGGCATAGTCCGGCAACTCGTCCGCCCAGACCGGTGCGCCCCAGGCCGCGTAATCCGCCTGGTGTCGATTGGCATTGACCATGATCTGACCGACTTGTGGCCGCAACCGCTCCAAACTGTGCAAGGCCAACGGTTTGCCTTCGAACAGTTGCAAGCCTTTGTCGACGCCGCCCATGCGCGAGCCGCGCCCACCAGCCAGCACCACGCCGGTGATCTGCTGTACGGGAATGGTCATCCCTAGCCGCCGATATAACTCATTTCGACGCGCTGTCTGGCAGGCGCGGCCTGCGTGCCCCGCAGCTCAGAGTAGCGGTCGCTGCGTGCGCCCCAGACCGCAGCAATTGCCGCTGAAATCTGCGCATCGTCAGCTCCAGCGCGCAGCAGACTGCGCAGGTCATGCCCTTGCGCTGCAAACAGGCACAGGTACAGGTGGCCCTCGGTGGACAGCCGGGCGCGATTGCAGTCGTGGCAAAAAGCCTGAGTGACGCTGCTGATGACTCCGATTTCGCCCAAGGCTGGATCAAAGCGGCCAGCCGCATCCGCATAACCCCAGCGTTCGGCAGTTTCGCCGGGTGCGCCGGGTTCGAGCGCGACCAGCGGAAATTCGCGCTGAATCAGGCGCACCACCTCGGCCGAGGGCAGTACCTCGTCCATGCGCCAACCGTTGGTCGCACCCACGTCCATGTATTCGATGAACCGCAGCACCACGCCGCTGCCCCGGAAGTGGCGTGCCATCGGTCCGATTTCGTGTTCGTTGGTGCCGCGCTTGACAACCATGTTCACCTTGATCGGCCCCAGCCCGGCCGCGCGCGCCGCAGCGATGCCTTCGAGTACCTGCGCGACCGGAAAGTCCACATCGTTCATGCTGCGGAAAACCCGGTCGTCCAGTCCGTCCAGACTGACCGTGACCCGCTGCAGCCCGGCGTCTTTCAATGCGCGGGCCTTGCGGTGCAGCAAGGAGCCGTTGGTCGTGAGCGTGATGTCCGGTGCCACACCGTCCTCGGTGCGCAAAGCCGACAGTTGCGCCACCAAGACTTCGAGGTTCTTGCGCAGCAGGGGCTCGCCCCCGGTCAAGCGGATTTTGCGTACGCCGTGCCCAAGGAACAGCCTGGCCAACCGGGTGATTTCCTCGAACGACAACAAAGCCGCCTGCGGCAGGTACACATGGTCCTTGTCGAACACTTCCTTGGGCATGCAATAACTGCAGCGGAAGTTGCAGCGGTCCGTTACGCTGATGCGCAAGTCGCGCAGCGGCCGCCCGCGTGTGTCCGCCAGCAGACCGTTGGCGCGTGCCGGTGTGGTCGGCAGCGTGATCGCGCGTGCGCCTGCGCGAAGGTCGACCAGGGGAATCACACGTTCGGACATGGCTTGATTTTGCCTGATGGCTTACTAGACGCAGCGCGCCCCGTCTACTTCGATACACACACCACTGATGAATGCTGCCTCGTCGCTGGCCAGGTAGAGGACGGCGTTGGCCACGTCCAGCGCCGTCGAGAATCGTCCCAATGGGATCGTGGAGAGAAACCTGGCACGCCGCGTTTCGTCCAGTGGCCCGCCGGCAAACTCGGCTGACAAGCCGGTATCGGGATTGAACACCGGGTTGATGCAGTTGACGCGGATATTGTCCGGACCGAGTTCCGCCGCCAACGACTTGGACAGGGTGATGGCGGCACCCTTGGAAGCGTTGAACCAGGTAAGCCCGGGCCGCGGCCGCAGCCCGGCCGTCGACGCGATGGTGATGAAACTGCCACCGCCCTGGGCGCGGAACACGGGCGTGGCATGGATCGTGGCCAGGTACAGGCTCTTCACGTTGACCGCAAAACAGCGGTCGAACTCGGCCTCACTGACGTCCAGCGCCGGCTGGTTCCGGTGCGTCCAGCCGGCATTGTTGACCATCACGTCCAGGCGGCCATAGTGCTGCACGGCAGCAGCGACCAGCCGGGCCATATCGTCATTGCGCGTCACATCTGCTGCTACAAACTGCGCCTGTCCGCCGCTAGCCCGAATGGCGCTGGCGACCCGTTCCCCGGCACTGGCCTGAATGTCATTGACGACGACTCGGGCACCCTCCGCGGCCAGTCGCATTGCAATACCTTCGCCGATGCCGCCACCGGCGCCGGTCACGATGATGGATTTGTTGGGGATGCGCATATTGGTGGTGTCCTGCCTGGATTGAATTGGAAGTGGTGCGATTCTGAGAATGCGTTACGCAATTTGCGCCATGTGCGGCCTTGTTTGTGCCACGCGCCCTTAACCGTGCCGGATCGCGACCGTCTTGAGGGTACTGAAAGCGAACAAGGCCTCGAAGCCCTTCTCGCGGCCGTGACCGGACGACTTGACGCCGCCAAAGGGCAACTCGACACCACCGCCTGCGCCGTAATTGTTGATGAACACCTGGCCGC
>JAJAZK010000413.1 GCA_026785765.1 Rhodoferax sp.
CCCGACAGGACAGCGGGCCAATGGCGCGGGCGGCGCCGGGAATCTTGCCCCCACTGTTCCCCGGGTATGAAAACGTCTGGGTCACCCAGGAACTGCACAACCATCCCACTCTTAAACATTTCGCGACCGCACTCGAAATAGCCCAACTGGAGACGCAGCGCGCCCAAGCCGCCAACAAACCCACGCTGGACCTCAATGGCAGTTACGGCAAGTCCTACAACGAAGGAAGTTCGGCGTCCCGGCTGGACAGCCGGACCAATATTGCCACTGTGGCGCTGGCCTTCAACCTGCCGCTGTTTGCCGGCTTTTCAATTCAGAACCGGGTCCGCGAGGCCCTCGCGCTGGAAGACAAGGCGCGCACCGATCTGGAAGCAGCCCGGCGCAACGTGTCGCAAAACCCGCGCGTCGCATTCTTCGGGGTGTCGTCCGGCCTGGGGCAGGTGAAAGCACTGGAAGCGGCCGAGGCGTCCAGCCAGAGCGCGCTGGACGCCAACAAGCTGGGCTACCAAGTGGGAGTGCGCATCATTATCGACGTTCTGAATGCGCAGAGCCAGTTGTTCCAGACCAAACGCGATCTGGCAAAGGCGCGTTACGACGTGCTGGTCGGCGGGCTGCGACTGCGCCAGGCGAATGGCTCGCTCACGCCCGAGGACCTGCGTGCCATCAACAGCCTGCTGGTAAAGTAAGTACGCAACGCGAGCCGGGACGGGCCACCGTGCAGCCGGGTCCCTGACCCTTCTGAATCGAGGAGCCTCGCGCCATGCTGGCGGTCAACGTGTTGTGCATCAAGTGGGGTAACAAGTACGGCCCCGAATACGTCAACAAGCTGCACGCGATGGTGCGGCGTCATCTGCGCCGTCCGTTCCGGTTCGTATGCCTGACCGACGACAGGCACGGCATTGACCCGGCAATCGAGGTCAAGCCAATCCCGATGGTGGGGTTCCCGGATTTCGACAGCCGCAAGCCCTGGACCTTCGGACACGGCTGGCTCAAATTGACCAGTTTCGCAGCGCCGCTGTATGACCTGACAGGACGCACCCTGTTCCTCGACCTGGACATCGTGATCGTCGACAACATCGACGCCTTCTTTGACCAGAGTGGGGATTTCTGCGTGATCCGGGAATGGGACAAACGCGATGGCACCGGCAATACCTCCGTCTACCTGTACACGATCGGGGCCCATGCCGATGCGCTGGCGCATCTGAAAAACCAGTACCCGGCGTCCATCGCCGACGTGCGCAACGAGCAGGAATACATTACGCAGTACCTGGGGCGCCAGGGCAAGGTCACCTTCTGGCCTGCGGGATGGTGCGTGAGCTTCAAGCGGCACTGCGTCCCACAAGGTCTGCTGAGCTGGGTGCGCGAGCCGACTATTCCCGCAGGGGCAAAAATCATCGCCTTTCACGGCAAACCCAACCCACCCGATGCAATTGCGGGTGACAGCGGAAAGTGGTACCGGCGCGTTCCACCGACCCAATGGGTCGCCGACCACTGGCGTTAGGAATGCTCCTCAGGCTGCATCCGATAGCATGGCTGTACCGTGCGCTGATAGTGTGCGCCGTCGTGCCGCTGTTTGCCTACCTCTGGTGGCGCGGACGCAAGGATAAGGCCTACCGGCAACGCTGGAGCGAGCGGCTGGGCCTGCAAACGATCCCGCGCGAGTGGCAACACGGCATCGTGCTGCATTGCGCGTCGGTGGGCGAAGTGATCGCCGCCCGGCCCCTTGTGCAGCGGCTGCTGGAGCAGCCCGGCTGGGGACCGTTGACGATCACGTGCTCCACCGTGACCGGGTCGCGCCAGATCCGCCAGGACTACGCGGACCAGATCGGGCATTGGTACTTCCCATTCGACACCACGGGTGCAGTGGTCCGCTTCCTGGGCCGTTTGCGGCCACGCCTTGTGATACTGCTGGAGCGCGAGTTATGGCCCAACTTCGTGCACCAGGCGCAGGCATTGGGTGTTCCGGTGGTGCTCGCCAACGGCCGTCTGTCGGCGTCCTCCGCAGCAAGTTACCGCCGCTGGCGCGCGCTCGTTTCTCCCACTTTGGCGAGCCTGCGCCTGGTCTGTGTGGAAGACCAGTTGGTAGCCGACCGCATGCTGGAACTCGGCGTAACGCCAGCGCGTCTGGTCGTCACCGGCAACATCAAGTCCGACCTGCATATTGGCCAGGACCTGCAGCAGCGCGCCCTTGCCATGCGGGAACAGTTTGGACAACGTCCGGTGTTGACAGCGGGCAGCACCCACGCCGGGGAGGATGAAGCTTTGATAGTCGCATTCAAGTTGCATCTGCAAAGTTCGGCCGACAGCCTGCTGGTGCTGGTGCCCCGCCACCCGGAGCGTTTTGACGCGGTGGCGCAGTTGCTGCAGCAAGCCGGTTTGCGATTTGTGCGCCATGGCCGTGGGCAGGTGGCCCGCAGCTGCACCCAAGTGGTGCTGGGCGACAGCATGGGCGAACTGATGCTGTGGTATGGCCTGGCAGACGCCTGTTTTGTCGGCGGCAGCCTGGTAACGCGCGGCGGGCACAACCCGCTGGAAGTGCTCAGTTTGCACAAGCCGCTGATTGCCGGGC
>JAJAZK010000414.1 GCA_026785765.1 Rhodoferax sp.
AAGCTAAATCGCCTGGCAGTCGAAGACTGCGCAGGCGATTGCACCCCGATGGAGCAAGCCAATGTTTAACAAGATTCTGATCGCCAATCGGGGGGACCAGCCGCGAGGCGGCGCAGCAGCGAAGCTAAATCGCCTGGCAGTCGAAGACTGCGCAGGCGATTGCACCCCGATGGAGCAAGCCAATGTTTAAAAAGATTCTGATCGCCAATCGGGGGGAGATCGCCTGCCGGGTGATCAAGACGGCGCGTCGGATGGGTATCCAGACGGTGGCGGTTTATTCGGATGCCGACCGTGAAGCGCGGCATGTGGCGATGGCCGACGAGGCGGTACACATCGGCGCCGCGCCCAGCCGCGAGAGTTACCTGCTCGGGCCGCGCATCATTGCAGCCTGCAAGCAGACCGGCGCCCAGGCGGTGCATCCGGGCTACGGCTTCCTGAGCGAAAACGCGGGGTTTGCGCAGAGCGTCGAAGAGGCGGGAATAGTCTTCATCGGCCCGAAGTACTACTCGATCGCTGCCATGGGCGACAAGATCGAGTCGAAGCGGCTGGCGGCCAAAGCCGGGGTGAATTGCATCCCCGGTGTCAACGAGCCCATCGCCACGGCAGAGGAAGCCGTGGCGATCGCGCGCAGCGTCGGTTATCCGGTCATGATCAAGGCCAGCGCCGGCGGCGGCGGCAAGGGACTGCGGGTGGCCCACAACGACAAGGAGGCGATCGACGGCTTTTCCAGTTGTCGCAACGAGGCGCGCAACAGTTTTGGCGACGACCGCGTCTTTATCGAGAAGTTTGTCGAGGAACCGCGCCACATCGAGATCCAGTTGATTGCCGACAGCCAGGGCAATACGCTGTACCTGAACGAACGTGAGTGTTCAATCCAGCGCCGCCACCAGAAGGTGATCGAGGAAGCACCGAGTCCCTTCATCAGCGACGCCACGCGCAAAGCCATGGGTGAGCAGGCGATCGCGCTGGCCAGGGCGGTGCGTTACCAGAGCGCAGGTACGGTCGAATTCGTGGTCGGACGCGACCAGAGTTTCTACTTCCTGGAGATGAATACCCGCCTGCAGGTCGAGCATCCGGTGACCGAGTGCATAACTGGCCTCGATCTGGTTGAACTGATGATCCGGGTCGCGGCTGGCGAACCGTTGCCGCTGACCCAGGCCGAGGTCAGGCGCGACGGCTGGGCAATCGAATGCCGCATCAACGCCGAGGACCCGTTTCGAAACTTCCTGCCCAGCACCGGCCGACTGGTGCGTTTCACGCCACCTGCCGAGAGCATGTTTGCCGCCGACACGACGCGCTTGAACGGTGTGCGCGTAGACACTGGCGTCCAGGACGGCGGCGAGATTCCGATGTTCTATGACTCCATGATCGCAAAACTGGTTGTGCATGGTCGCGACCGGGCGCAGGCAATCAGCATGATGCGCGAGGCCTTGAACGGTTTTGTGATCCGCGGCGTCTCCAGCAATATTCCGTTCCAGGCGGCGCTGCTGGCGCATCCGAGTTTCGTCGCGGGGGATTTCAATACCGGGTTCATTGCCCAGCACTACAGCGAGGGTTTCAAAGCGCAGGATGTGCACCATGAGGACGCGGATTTCCTGATCGCCCTGGCCGCCTTCGTGCGGCGCAAATCGCGCGAGCGCGCAACTGCGTTGAGCGGGCAGTTGCCCGGTTTCGGCGTTCGCGCGGGCAAGTCCTACACCGTCATCACGCTGGGCGCGGCCGGGCAACACCGTTACACGCCGGTCAATGTGGACGAGTTCGTTGGAGAAACTGGTTCGGCGACGATCACGGTTGGCACGCGTACCTACAACATCAGCAGCACATCTCGCCTGAACGATATCTGCATTCGCGGTACGGTCAACCAGATTGCCTTCACCGCACAGATCGAACGCGGCCCGGCCAAAAATCCATTGAGCCTGCGCGTGCAACACAACGGCAGACAGATCGACGCCCTGGTTGTTTCACCGCGCATGGCGCAGTTGTACCAACTCATGCCCTACAAGGCGCCGCCAGACCTGAGCCGCTTTGTGTTGTCACCGATGCCCGGTTTGCTGGTCGAGATAGCCGTTATGCCAGGCCAGAAGGTGCAGGCCGGCGAACGGGTCGCCGTCGTTGAAGCCATGAAGATGGAGAACGTGTTGTTCGCGCCGGCCGACGCGGTGGTCGCCAGGCTGCTCGCCAGCAAAGGCGACTCCTTGGTGGTGGACCAGCCAATTGTCGAGTTTGTCTGAGTACGGCAGGGCATCGGATTACAGCGGAAAACCAACCAGCATGCAGCGTCCATTCAAGGTTCTGGGGATTCAACAAATAGCCATCGGGGGGCCGGACAAGCAGCGCTTGCGCCGTCTGTGGGTGGATATGCTGGGGCTGGAGGTGACCGGCAATTTCGTCAGCGCGCGCGAGAACGTGGATGAGGACATCTGCGCGCTCGGCTCCGGGCCATTCAAGGTCGAGGTGGACCTGATGCAGCCTATTGATCCGGGCGGAAAACCGGCCGTCCACCAGACACCACTGAACCACGTTGGTTTGTGGATCGACGACCTGCCGCGCGCCGTGGACTGGCTGCAGGTGCAGGTTGTGCGGTTTGCGCCCGGCGGAATCCGGAAGGGCGCCGCAGGGTTTGACATCTGCTTCGTCCATCCGAAATCGAATGACAATTTTCCCATTGCAGGGGAGGGCGTACTGATTGAACTGGTGCAGGCCCCGCCCGACGTAATCGCAGCATTCGGTGCACTGCCTTGACTGGTTAACCCGGGCGCCAGCCGCTGCTAACCGCTATAGACTACGGTTGGCGTGGACCTGTGGGTCAGGTGACAACGCTTAGGAGACTGGACTTGCAAGCCACTGACATTGCCAACCCGGCGTATTTCCATAAGGTAGTGGACTGCCAGCTGGCATGTCCAGCCCATACACCGGTACCGGAATACATACGCCTGATCGCCCAGCGGCGCTACACCGACGCCTACATGGTGAACTGGGTATCAAATGTTTTTCCCGGAATTCTGGGTCGCACATGCGACAGGCCATGTGAACCTGCATGCCGACGCGGCCGGGTCGAAGAAAGCAATGGCGCGCATCCGGAGCCGGTGGCCATCTGCCGTTTGAAACGCGTCGCCGCCGACATGAAAGACGACGTGCGAAAACGCATGCCGTCCCGTGCCGCGCCGAATGGCAAACGCATCGCCTGTGTCGGCGCCGGGCCGGCCTCACTGACCGTGGCACGCGACCTCGTGCCGTTGGGGTACGAGGTCACGGTGTTCGAGGGTGAAGCCAAAGCCGGTGGATTCATGCGGACACAGATTCCGCACTTTCGCCTGCCGGAGTCAGTCATTGACGAAGAAACCGGCTACATCCTCGACCTTGGAGTGGACTTCCGCCCGGGGCAGCGGGTGGAATCGATGCAAGGTCTGATGGCACAGGGTTACGACGCGATTTTTGTCGGCTGCGGCGCACCCCGCGGACGCGACCTGGACCTGCCCGGTCGCCACGCGATCCAGGACAACATCCACATTGGCATCGACTGGCTGGCCTCGGTATCCTTTGGCCACGTCACCAGCATCGGCAAACGCGTCATTGTGCTGGGTGGTGGCAACACCGCCATGGACTGCTGTCGTTCGTCGCGCCGCCTTGGTGGTACCGAAGTCAAGGTGATCGTGCGCAGCGGCTTCGATGAAATGAAGGCATCCCCCTGGGAGAAGGAGGACGCTCAGCAAGAAGGAATACCGATCATCAACTTCCACGTACCAAAAACCTTTGAACATGAGAACGGCAAACTGACAGGCATGACGTTCGAGATCGTGAAGGCGGTGTACGACGTCGACGGACGGCGCAACCTGGTGCCCACTGGCGAGCCGGACGTACTGTTGCCCTGTGACGCGGTACTGATCGCCGTCGGCCAGGAGAACGCGTTTCCCTGGATCGAGCCCGACAGTGGCATCCGGTTCGACAAACGGGGGTTGCCGGTTCTGGGGAAAGACACGTTCCAGTCGTCGGTGCACAACGTTTTTTTTGGTGGCGACTCGGCGCTCGGTCCAAAAAACATCATTACGGCAGTGGCGCACGGTCACGAAGCCGCCGTTTCGATCGACCGGTTGTTGCATGGCGAGGCCCTTACCACACGCCCAGCCCCGACCACCAATCTGTTGTCGCAGAAGATGGGTATTCACGAATGGAGCTTCGACAACGATGTTTCGGCCGATCACCGCTTCAAGGTGCCGTGGGCGAAGGCTGAACTGGCGTTGGCCAGTATCCGGATCGAAGTGGAACTCGGCTTCGATGCGGCGAACGCATTCAAGGAGGCGGCACGCTGCTTGAATTGCGACGTGCAGACTGTGTTCACCAAGGAAACCTGCATCGAGTGCGATGCCTGCGTGGACATTTGCCCGATGGACTGCATCACTTTCACCAACAACGCGGAGGAGGCTGAACTGCGCACCCGGCTGAAGGCGCCCGCGCTCAGGCTGACGCAGGACCTCTACGTGTCCGGCGAACTCAAGACTGGCCGCGTGATGGTGAAGGACGAGGATGTCTGCCTGCATTGCGGCTTGTGCGCAGAGCGTTGTCCTACTGGCGCCTGGGACATGCAGAAGTTCCTGCTGATCACCACCAAGGCCGGCCCGGCCTGCCGCGACACGACGGCTGCTGCGCTGGAGGCCGCATGAAACGGATCGAGGCCGTCAACGACTTTGTGATCAAGTTCGCCAACGTCAATGGTTCCGGCTCGGCCTCCGCCAATGAGTTGTTTGCCAAGGCCATCATGCGCATGGGGGTGTCGGTGAGCCCGCGCAACATCTTCCCCAGCAACATCCAGGGCCTGCCCACCTGGTATGAGGCCAGGGTATCGGATCGCGGCTATCAGGGGCGGCGTGGCGGCATCGACATGATGGTGGCCATGAACCCACAGACCTGGGATGACGATGTGGCCGAACTCGAACCCGGTGGTTATCTGTTTTATGACAGCACACGACCGATGCCACCGGAAAAGTTCCGCGCCGACATCCATGGTTTGGGTATGCCACTCACGGAAATTTGCAATGCCGTGTACTCGGATCCGCGCCAGCGCCAATTGTTCAAGAACATCGTTTATGTCGGGGCGCTGTCGATTCTGCTGGCAGTCGATGCCCAGGCTATCGAGCAGTTGTTTGCCGAGCAGTACAAGGGCAAGGAGAAACTGCTGGACTCCAACGTGCGCGCCCTGCACCTGGGGCGCGACTTCGCGCGCGAAAACCTGCCATCTCCGCTGGGCATCCGCGTCGAGCGTTCCAACAGCGTAGGGGCACAGATATTTGTCGACGGCAACAGCGCACTCGCCCTGGGCTGCGTTTATGGCGGCGCCACCGTCGCCGCCTGGTACCCGATCACGCCGTCTTCATCGGTTGCCGAGGCCTTCGAGCGTTACTGCGCCAAGTTCCGCGTTGATGCGCAAACCGGACAACACCGTTATGCGGTTGTCCAGGCCGAAGACGAGATTGCATCCATTGGCATGGTGGTGGGGGCAGGGTGGAACGGCGCCCGGGCATTTACCGCAACCTCCGGTCCCGGCGTCTCTCTGATGACTGAATTCATTGGCTTGGCGTATTTTGCAGAGATACCGGTCACGATCGTAAACGTTCAGCGCGGCGGTCCATCCACCGGAATGCCAACCCGTACGCAGCAGGCCGACCTGATCTCTTGCGCCTACGCCTCGCACGGCGATACCAAACATGTGATGCTGTTTCCGCAGGACCCGCACGAGTGCTTCGAGCATGGCGCCACCGCACTCGACCTGGCTGACCGTCTGCAGACGCCGGTGTTCGTGATGACCGACCTGGACATCGGCATGAACCAGCGCCTGTGCCAGCCGTTTGCCTGGGACCCGCAGCGTGAGTACGACCGGGGCAAGGTCATGACGGCCGAGCAACTCGAGGCCAGCCAGGACTTCGGCCGCTACAAGGATGTGGACGGTGACGGTATTCCGTGGCGCACTCTGCCGGGAACCCATCCAACCAAGGGCAGTTATTTCACCAGGGGTACGACGCGCAACCCTTATGCGCAGTATTCGGAGCGCGGGCCGGACTACCTGTACAACGTGGAACGCCTGCTGGCCAAGTTCCGCACCGCCGCCAGCCTGGTACCCGGCCCGGTGTTACGCCCTGCCAGCCAAAAGACGCGGCGCGGCGTCATCTATTTCGGATCGACCAGCCCGGCCATGCAAGAGGCGCTGGACGTACTCACTGCGGCCAATGTACATGTCGACGCGTTGCGACTGTGCGCTTTCCCGTTCCCGGACGCTGTGGCCAGCTTTGTCGCAGAACATGAAATCGTCTACGTGGTCGAGCAGAACCGCGATGCCCAGATGCGCCAGCTGCTGGTCAATGAGCTCGGAATCGATCCGGCCGGCCTGGTTCCGGTACTGCATTTTGACGGCACACCGATCACGGCGCGTTTCATCACCGGCGCAATCTCTGACCATGTCAATCTGGTTCGCGCCGATCCACACCGCGTCGGGTCCGGCCCCGGTCGCGCCAGGGAGTCCGCATGACCTACATCAGCAAACCACGCATGCACCACCCCTCGCTGGTGGCCAACAAGGTCGGCTACACGCGCCGCGCCTACGAAGGCAAGGTATCGACCCTGTGCGCCGGTTGCGGGCACGATTCGATCTCGGCTGCCATCGTGCAGGCTTGTTGGGAACTCGACATCGAGCCGCACCGGGTCGCGAAGTTGTCCGGCATCGGCTGCAGTTCCAAAACCCCGGACTATTTTCTGGGTGCCTCGCACGGATTCAACACGGTACACGGCCGCATGCCATCGGTTCTGACCGGTGCCAACCTTGCAAACCGCGATCTTCTGTACCTTGGCATCTCCGGCGATGGGGATTCTGCCTCCATCGGCTTGGGCCAGTTTGCGCACTCCATGCGGCGCGGAGTGCGTATGGTGTACATCGTCGAGAACAATGGCGTCTACGGTCTGACCAAAGGGCAGTTCTCGGCGACGGCAGATCAGGGCTCAAAAAGCAAGAAGGGCGTGGTCAACCGCGACACTCCGGTGGATCTGGTTGGCATGGCCTTGCAACTGGGTGCGAGTTTTGTGGCACGCAGTTTCTCCGGTGACAAGGAGCAACTCGTGCCGCTTATAAAAGCCGCAATTGGACATGGCGGTGCCGCATTCATCGATGTGGTCAGTCCATGCGTGGCGTTCAACAACCACGTTGGCAGCACCAAGAGTTATGACTACGTGCGTGAACACAACCAGGCGGTGAGCCGGATCGACTTCATTGCGCCAGGAAGCGAGATCACCGCCAGTTTCGCCCCTGGCAGTGTGGTCGAAGTCGAGCAACACGATGGCCGCATTTTGCGCCTGCGCAAACTGCAGGCCGACTACGATCCGACCGACCGTTTGGCAGCGATGAACCACGAGAACACCCACCAGGCCAGGGGCGAAGTGGTCACCGGTTTGTTGTATGTGGACCGCGACGCGACCGACCTGCATGCAGCGTTGGGCACCTGTGATGCACCACTCAACACCCTGGGCCGGTCGAGTCTTTGCCCGGGTACTGAAGCCCTGGACCGGATCAACGCCAGCTTGCGCTGATCAGACGTCCCTGCGAGCCCGGGCGCGGGCCAGTGCAGCGGCGATGACCTGGCGTTTTTGGTCCAAAACCGCAGGCTCGGTGATCACTGAATGTTGCTCCAGGTCGGCGAGTTTGGTTCTTGCCTTGTGCGCAAGGCGGACGGTTTTGTCCACCGCGTCGCTCCGGCGCCGCGCGCTGGAAGAGGCGTAGCGATCGCGCGCCTGATCAGACAGTTCATCCGACCAGGCCGCCCAGCCGGTGGCTACGCCGGTCACGTTTTCGAGCACGATGCAGTCAACCGGGCAAACCGGCAGGCAAAGTTCACAGCCGGTGCAACTGGATTCCAGCACTGTGTGCATCCACTTGTTGCTGCCCACGATTGCGTCGGTCGGGCAGGCCTTGATGCACAACGTGCAACCAATGCACCAGTCTTCGTCGATATACGCTACGGTGCGAGGCGCCTCGACGCCATTGTCAGGGTTCAGTTCGATGACTGGTTGCCCGGTGAGCGCAGCAAGTCGACGGATCCCTTCGGCGCCGCCCGGCGGGCACTGGTTGATGCGCGCCTCACCCGCGGCAATCGCTGCGGCGTACCCGGCGCAGTCCGGATAACCGCAACGGGTGCACTGGGTCTGGGGAAGGGCGGCCAGAATCGCCGCCGTTGTATCAGCTCGCAGCACCGCCTGATCGCCTGGAAGAGACCCTCTTCGGTTTTGCCAAAGGAACCCCCGCGCTGGCGCTCCGCTCAGGCTTGGCTGCCGACGTGTGGTGGTGGTCCTGGATAAAGGCTTTGACCTGCGGATACACCACTTCACGCCAGCGCCTGCCGGAGAAGATTCCGTAGTGTCCCGCACCCTTGGCTTCGAGGTGGCGCTGGTTCTCCTTGGGAACACCGGTGCAGATGGCATGAACGGCTTCGGTCTGACCGGAGCCCGAAATGTCGTCCAGTTCGCCTTCGACCGAAAACAGGGCCGTGCTTGTGATGTCCTGGGGCCGGACGCGTTCGGCGATGCCGAGGGCATTTTTCACGTCCCAAGTGCCATTCACGAGTGCGAAGTCCTGAAACACCACCCGAATCGTGTCGAGGTAATAGTCGGCGTCCATGTCGAGCACCGCGTTGTATTCATCGTAGAACTTGCGATGTGCCTCGGTACTGGCATCGTCACCCTTGATCAAATCCTGAAAGTAGTCATAGTGGCTCTTCGCGTGGTTGCTGGGATTCATTGCAACGAAACCAGAGTGCTGCAGGAAGCCTGGATAGACCCGACGCCCGGCACCCGGGAAGTTGCTCGGTACCCGGTAAATGACGTTGTTCTCGAACCAGGTGTAACTCTTGTTCATTGCCAGGTTGTTGACGGCGGTGGGCGACTTGCGCGCGTCGATCGGACCACCCATCATGGTCATGGACAAAGGTATGGTCTCCTTGCGCGTGGCCATCAAAGATACCGCAGCCAGCACCGGCACGGTCGGTTGACACACGCTCATCACGTGGCAATTGCCGTACCTGGCCTGCAGATGCCGGATGAAATCCTGCACATAGTTGACGTAATCGTCCAAATGGAACTCGCCCTCAGTCAACGGCACCAACCGGGCATTTTTCCAGTCCGTGACATACACCTTGTGGTCCTTGAGCATGGTCTTGACGGTGTCCCGCAACAAGGTGGCATAGTGGCCCGACAGCGGCGCAACGACCAGCACCGCTGGCTGTGCTTTCAGGCGCTCCAGGGTAGCCGGGTCGTCGGTGAAGCGCTTGAAGCGCCTCAGTTCACAAAACGGCTTACTTAGCTCCACGCGTTCATGGATGGCGATTGCGACACCATCGACATCCACCGTGCGAATGCCGAACTCGGGTTTTTCGTAGTCGCGCCCGAGCCGGTGCATCAGGTCGAATCCGGCCGAGATACGTTGCGCAAACGGGTTCTGCCCGAACATGGACAGCGGATTCGCAAAGACCTTGGACGCCGCATTGGCCATGTCCGCGAACGGTTCCATCATCGAGCGCTGGGATTCGTACAGTTGGTAGAGCATCTTCTGCTTGGCCTTTGGTTGGTTGTTGCAGTGCAATATATCAGTTGTGC
>JAJAZK010000415.1 GCA_026785765.1 Rhodoferax sp.
GCCATGGGGTGGCGCTGACCGGCATGGCGGGGCGGTTGGTGGCCGAGGCCGTGGCCGGCCAGTCGGAGCGCTTCGACGTGTTCGCCCGTCTGCGCCATCGGGCGTTTCCGGGCGGGCGCCTGTTGCGAACCCCAAGCCTGGCGCTGGCGATGTGGTTCCAGCAATTGCGTGACGTGTTGTAAAAGCTGGATACTGCGCCGTTTTCAACCCCCGCGTCTGGTGATGCAATCGAAATTGCCGACCGAGGCGGAGTCTGTGACCAGCGGCCCCCATGCGCCAGTGCAGTGTTGCGCGTCATGCGGAACTTATCAGGCATACCTCAGACCCGAAGCCCGCCGCAGGGGCCCCTGTGGCGGGCGCCTTGCAGGACGAGAATTGCTTACTGGTTGCTCAAGTCTCCAACAGTGCATCAGCGGGTTACGCCGCAGCTTTCTCCTTTGCATGGGTAAGTTCTGCAGCAATTGCTTTTGCCAACACCGGCCCCCACTGTTCTATTGCCTGCAGCGGCGCATAACCGTAACCGATGACGAGGCCACGCAGGTCGCGGCGCTGCATGCAGTAGGCGGACAGCGGCCGCACGGTCATTCCCAGTTGCCCGACGCGCCGTGCGACGGCGCTGTCGTCGACCGCTTCCGGCAGGCGCAGGCATAAATGGAGGCCTTGCTCGGCGCCGCTGATCCAGGCCCCACGCACCAGACAGGGTTTGAGTGCCGCCAGCAGACTGCTGCGCCGTTGCGCATAACTGGCGCGGGCACGGCGCAAGGCACTGGCGAAATGGCCCATGGCGATGAACTCCGCGAGCGCCGCCTGCAGCGGCATCTGGCCAGGGCGGTTCAGGTCGTAATGGGCTTGCTTGAAAGCCTCCACCAGGCTGCGCGGCACCACCAGATAACCCAGTTTGAGTCCGGGATAAAGCACTTTCGAGAACGAGCCCATGTACAACACGCGCTCGTCGGTGTCGAGTCCGGCCAGTGACGACAGGGGCGGCCCGTCGAAGCGAAACTCGCTGTCGTAGTCGTCCTCCAGAATCCAGGCGCGCTGCGTGCGCGCGATGCCCAGCAACTGGTGGCGGCGTTGCAATGACATCACGGCGCCGGTAGGGTATTGGTGCGATGGGGTCAGATAGATCAGCCGCGGCGGGGTCTTGTCGTCCTGAGGCCCGGGCGCCATGCCTTCCTCGTCCACTGGCACCGGGTGCAGCTTCAGGCCGGTCGCCATGAACGCCTTGATCGCACCCCAGTAGGCCGGATCCTCTATCCACACCGTATCCTGGTAGTCGGCCAGCATCTGGGCGCACAACTCCAGCGACTGCTGGGTTCCGCTGGTGATGATCACCTGATAAAGGTCCAGCGTGACACTGCGAAACAGCCGCAGGTAGTCCGCGACCGCCCGGCGCAGCGGGGCGTGACCACCGCCGTAGCTGTAGTCGAGCATGTCCGGGTAGGTCATGCGCCAGTGTTTGTTCTGCAGGCGCTGCCACAACGCCACCGGGAAGGCGCTGAAATCGGCCAGTCCCGGGGTGAATGGCTGGATTTCCAGTTCTGCGGCGGAAAAGGCTGTCGCGAGCTCCTGCCCGCGGCGCGACAACGCACGCGCCTGTTGCGCCAGCGCCGGCGGGCGCCGCCGCGCGGTCTTGGCCACCCCTTCGTTGACATAGGTGCCGCTGCCCACGCGGCTGCACAGGAATCCCTCTACTGCCAGTTGTTCCAGCGCCGCTACTACCGTGTTGCGCGACAGACCCATATCGTTCGCCAGTTCGCGGCTCGATGGCAGCCGTTCGCCCGGTTTGAGAACCGCAAGTTGCAGTGCGGCGCGCAAACCCTCGTACAACTGGCGATGCAGCGGCATTGGCGGCTGCGTGCGTAGTTGTGTGATGTGGCTGATCAGGAACTCGGAGAGCATCGCGTGGTGGCTGCAAGGGTGGGCAAGTGGCACCTTCCACTTGCCTCAAATGGCCCTCATTGTCATCCAATCGGGCGCGCACAATGTGGCAGTACCACTTGGACGCCCGCTTCATGAATACGACACCGTGCATGGTTTGGCTGCCGTTGGACCATCGCCAACTCGGCGAAGACGGTCAACAGATGCCGTATCTGGCGCTGGGTGACAAATATGCCAGGGCCGTCAAGGACAGCGTTGGGGCGGTGCCGGTGCTGTTCCCTTTGGCCGCGACCGGGCAGATCGACACTTTGCTGGGATTGGTGGATGGCGTGTTGTTGACTGGCTCGCCGTCGAATGTCCATCCCGCGCAGTTTTTCGAGGCTGTGACAGACCCTGGTTTGGCGCTGGACCCGCAGCGCGACGCGCTGACCCTGCCTTTGATCCGGGCCTGCCTTGCGCAGCAGGTGCCACTGCTGGGGCTGTGCCGCGGGTTGCAGGAGATCAATGTCGCTCTCGGGGGTGCGTTGCACCAGTCGGTGCATGCCGTCGCCGGGTTGGCGGACCACCGCGAACCTGTTGGCGCGTCGCTCGACGTGCAATACGGAGCGGCGCATAACGTCGAGTTCCGTGCCGGATCGCCTTTTGCCGATTGGGCCGGCGCTGCCCGGGCACAAGTGAATTCGCTGCACGGCCAGGGCGTGCAGCGGCTGGCACCTGGACTGCTGGTGGAAGCGGTTGCCGACGACGGCCTGGTCGAGGCGTTCTCGGTACAAGGGGCGGCCGGCTTTGCGTATGCCGTGCAATGGCATCCGGAATGGCGCAGCACGGAGAATGCGTTTTCTGCGGCAATTTTCAAGGCTTTTGGCGACGCGTGCCGCGCGCGCCACGCCAGGCGGACGGCGGTCCCAGCGTGACCGGGAAATCAAGGAAAAGTCGATGACTGAAGAAAAAGTGATGAATTTCAACGACCTGGAGCAGTGGCTCAATGAGCGCCGGGTCACCGAGGTGGAGTGTCTGGTGCCCGACCTGACAGGGGTAGCGCGCGGCAAGATCGTGCCGCGCGGCAAGTTCACCGAAGATCGCGGCATGCGTTTGCCGCAAGCCGTCGTGGCGATGGGGGTAACGGGTGAGTTCCCGGAGAGTGGGCCTTATTACGACGTGATCGACCCGACCGACAAGGACATGCAACTGCGCCCGGATCCGTCCACGGTGCGCATCGTGCCGTGGGCCACCGACCCGACTGCGCAGGTGATCCACGACTGCTTTGACCATGACGGCAAACTGGTGCCGTTCGCGCCGCGCAGCGTGTTGCGCCGGGTTTGTGATCTGTTTGCCGCTGAAGGCCTGCAGCCGATTGTGGCGCCCGAACTGGAGTTTTACCTGACCGCGCGCAACACCGACCCGAACACCCTGTTGCGGCCGCCGGTGGGGCGCAGCGGGCGTGCCGAGACCTCGCGCCAGGCTTACAGCATCGACGCGGTCAACGAGTTCGATCCCCTGTTCGAGGAGATCTACGATTACTCCGACAAAATGGAGCTTAACGTGGACACCTTGATCCACGAAGTCGGTGCTGGCCAGATGGAGATCAACTTCTTCCACGCCAAACCGTTGGGCCTGGCCGACGAGGTGTTTTTCTTCAAGCGCACAGTGCGAGAGGCCGCGTTGCGCCACGACATGTACGCCACCTTCATGGCCAAGCCGATCGAGGGGGAGCCGGGCAGCGCGATGCATGTGCACCAGAGCATCCTGAGCACCCAGACCGGGCTGAATATTTTCAGCAACGAGGACGGTACCCCGTCCGAGGCGTTCATGCACTACATCGGTGGCTTGCAGCGTTACATCCCGGCAGCGATGGTGCTGGTGGCGCCGTATGTCAACAGCTATCGCCGACTGTCACGCAACACGGCGGCCCCAATCAACATCGAGTGGGGTTACGACAACCGCACGGTGGGCATCCGTTCGCCGATTTCCTCGCCGCAGGCGCGCCGCGTCGAGAACCGGGTGATCGGCGCCGACGCCAATCCGTATGTGGCCCTGGCTATGACCCTGGCCTGCGGTTACCTGGGCCTGAAAAACAAGATCAAGCCCAAGGCGCAGATGAAGGGGGACGCCTATTTGTCGCCGTATTCGTTGCCGCGCAGCCTGGGTGAGGCGCTGGACTGGCTGCGCCGGGAGTCGGATCTGCATGAGGTGCTGGGCAAGGAGTTCATCACCGTCTACTCGGAGATCAAGGAGCTGGAGTTTGACGAGTTCATGAAGGTGATCTCGCCCTGGGAGCGCGAGCACCTGCTGCTACACGTCTGAACCTTTTATCCCGCGCCTGGCGCACACCGGAACCGCCCATGAACACCGTCGTCGATACCAAGCTGATCCAGCAACTGGACAGTGAGCACTTTCTGCACCCGTTCACCGACTTCAAGGATCTTGCCACGCGCGGCGCCCGCGTGATCACGAAAGCCGAGGACATTTATATCTGGGACTCCGACGGCGCGCGCCTGCTTGACGCCATGAGTGGCCTGTGGTGTGTCAACGTCGGTTATGGTCGGCGCGAGCTCGCCGACGCGGCACACCAGCAGATGATGACGCTGCCCTTTTACAACAGCTTCTTCCAGACCACCAACGTGCCGGCGGTGGAGCTGGCGACCAAGCTGGCGAGTCTGGCGCCACGCGCTGGCGAACGCAGTTTCGAGCATGTTTTTTACTCGTCGAGTGGCAGCGAAAGTAACGATTCCAACGTACGCATGGTGCGGCGCTACTGGGATCTGCTGGGCCAGCCGCAGCGCAAGGTCATCATCAGCCGCAACAATGCCTACCATGGCAGCACCATGGCGGGTGCGTCGCTCGGCGGCATGGGTGGCATGCACGCCCAGGGCGATCTGCCCATTCCCAACATCACCCATATCGAGCAGCCGTACTACTTTGGCCTGGGGCGCCGCGGCGAGACGGCCGAGGAGTTCGGGTTGCGCGCTGCGGGCTGGCTGGAAGAAAAGATCCTCGCGCTCGGACCGGAGAAGGTGGCGGCCTTCATCGCCGAGCCGGTGCAGGGCGCCGGCGGCGTCATCATTGCGCCCGAAACCTATTGGCCCGAGATCCAGCGCATCGTAGACCGGTACGGCATCCTGTTGATCAGTGATGAGGTAATCTGTGCGTTTGGTCGGCTTGGGCACTGGTTTGCTTACGAGAAGTTTGGCTACCGCCCCGATTTGGTGACTTTCGCCAAGGCCGTGACCAGTGGCTATATTCCTCTGGGCGGCGTGATGGTGGGGAACCGGGTTGCAAAGGTGCTGATCGATCAAGGCGGAGAGTTCAACCACGGTTACACCTACAGCGGCCATCCGGTCGCCTGCGCCGTCGGGCTGGCGAATGTCAATTTGATGGAGCGCGAACAACTGCCACAGCGCGTGCGCACCGATATTGGCCCATATCTTGCGAGTCTTTTTTTGAAGCTGAACGAGCATCCACTGGTGGGTCTGGCGGAGACCTGTGGCCTGGTCGCGGGCCTGGCCTTGGTGCGCAACAAGCACAGTGGCGAGGGTTTCGATCCGGCGCATGGCGTTGGCATGGTCTGTCGGGGCCATTGTTTTCGCAATGGCCTGATCATGCGCGCAGTAGGGGACCGGATGATCATCGCGCCGCCACTGACGATCACCCATGCCCAGGTGGATGAGATGATGGCCTTGATCACGCGCTGTCTGGACCTGACGCTGGAGGACGCCAAGAGGAACGGCTGGTTGCAATGATGGGCTGTGGTCGGCGTAAGGGATTGCCTGAGTACCCGGCATTGCAGTTTGTGCCTAATATTGCATTGCGTTCAGTCAGCCGGGTGGCTTTGTCTGTGCGGGCCTTGTGCTGTTTTTGGTTGAGATTGACTTAAGGAGTAACACATGCGGGCTGGTTCTGACCGTCGGGGTGTTGGGTGTTTGCTGGCCGGCCTGTGCGCTGCCGGGCTGATGCTGGGGCTGGTTGCGCCGGTCGGCGCGCAGCAGGAAGAAAAGGTGCTCAATATCTACAACTGGTCCGACTACATCGGCCCCGACGTGATCAAGAATTTCGAGAAGGAGACCGGCATCAAGGTGCGTTACGACAACTTTGACAGCAACGAAATCCTGCATGCCAAGCTGGTGGCGGGCAAGACCGGTTACGACATCGTGGTGCCGTCGAGCCACTGGGCGGCGATCCAGATGTCGGGCGGGCTGCTGGCCAAGCTGGACAAGTCCAAGTTGCCGAACCTGAAAAACATGGACCCGGACATCCAGAGCCAGATTGCCAAGCTCGACCCTGGCAACGACCATCTGGTGACCTGGTTATGGGGTTACACCACCATCGGCATCAATGTCGACAAGGTCCGGGCCGTGCTCGGTGCGGAGCCGTTGCCCGACAACGTCTGGGAACTGGTGTTCAACCCCAAATACATCAGCCGGCTCAAGTCGTGCGGTGTCAGCATGCTCGACGCCGGCTCCGAGGTACTGCCGCCGGCACTGCAGTACCTGGGCAAGGATCCGTTCACCAACAGCGCGTCCGACTACAACGAAGCGGCGGCACTGCTCAAGTCGATCCGCCCGTTTGTCACCTTGTTCAGCTCCTCGGGTTACATCAACGACATGGTGAACGGCTCGATCTGCGTTGCGCTGGGCTGGTCGGGCGACATTTCGATTGCGCGCCAGCGTGCCATCGATATTAAATCCGGCCAGAAAATTGAGGCTCTGATACCCAAGAAGGGCGGCCTGCTGTTCTTCGACACCATGGCCATTCCGTCCGACGCGCCGCGCCCGAACAACGCGCATCTGTTCATCAACTACATCATGCGCCCGGAAGTGCATGCGTCCCTGTCCAACCAGGTCCTGTACGCCAATCCGAACAAGGAGGCGCGCAAGTTTGTGGTGCCGGACGTGGCGAACAACCAGGCGGTATTTCCGACACCAGCCCAGCTGGCGACGATGGTGGCACCCAAACCCATGACCAACGACACACGGCGGCTGCAGACCCGCGTCTACACCGCTTTCAAGACCGGACGCTGAGCCAATGGCGGTCGTGGCGCAGCAAATGGCGCGGCAAGCGGGTGGAGCATCCGCTGTGCCGTTCCTGCAAATCGTATCCGTGGTCAAGCAGTTTGGCGATGCGGTGGCGGTTGACAGTGTCTCGCTGACGATCGGCAAGGGCGAAATCTTCGCCCTGCTGGGTTCGTCGGGATGTGGCAAATCGACCCTGCTGCGCATGCTCGGCGGCTTCGAGGTGCCGACGTCGGGCCAGATTCTGCTCGAAGGGCAGGATCTAGTGCGGTTGCCGCCGGACGAACGCCCGGTGAACATGATGTTCCAGAGTTACGCATTGTTTCCGCACCTCACGGTCTGGGATAACGTGGCGTTCGGCCTTCGCCGTGATGGTCTACCCAAGGACGAGATCAGTTCGCGGGTCGAGAAGATGCTGGCCATGGTGCAACTCACCGCCTACGCCAAACGCAAGCCGCACCAACTCTCGGGCGGACAGCAGCAGCGCGTGGCGCTGGCGCGCAGCCTGGTCAAGCGGCCCAAGCTGCTGTTGCTGGACGAACCGCTGGGCGCGCTGGACAAGAAGTTGCGCGAACGCACCCAGCTCGAGGTGGTGGACATCATCCACCAGGTGGGGGTGACCTGTGTCATGGTCACCCACGACCAGGAAGAAGCCATGACGATGGCGACCCGCATCGGCGTCATGAGTGAGGGCAAGATTCTGCAGGTGGGCCGCCCCGGCGACATCTACGAAACACCCAATTGCACCTTTGTGGCTGACTTCATCGGCAGCGTGAACCTGTTCAAGGGCCGGGTCACCGTGGACGAGGCGGACCATGTGATTGTCGATACGCCGGAATGCCGCCACTATGTCAGCCATGGCATCACCGGCACGCCCGACATGGAGGTGCAGATCGCCGTACGGCCCGAGAAGATCGGTATCCAGGAGGGGCCGCCAACGGCGCAGGATTACGACAATCCGGCCGAGCTGGGGTTCAATTGCGCCCGCGGGACGATCCGTGACCTGGCGTACCTGGGCAGCCAGACCATCTACCACGTGGTGCTTGACAGCGGCACCGTGGTCAAGGTCACCAAAGCCAACGATGCGCGCCACGACGAGGTCAAACTGGCCAGTGGTGACAGCGTGCATGTGTGGTGGTGGGGCAGCGACTTGGTCGTTTTGATCCAGTAAGGCCACCAGTGTCAAACGGCTCCATTGTTTCGAGCGCCTCCCGGCCGTCCCGGAAGGGGCTGCTGGTGCAACTGATGGGCTATTTCGGGCGGCGTTTCGTCATTGGTGTGCCGATGCTGTTTCTGCTGGCAATTTTTGCGCTGCCGTTCCTGGTGGTGTTCAAGATCAGCGTGTCGGAGATGGACGGTGTGCGGTTTCTGGATCTGATAACGGTGCAGGAGGGATTGCTGCACATCAAGCTGAAGTTCAGCAATTACCAAACCATCTTTTTCAACGACGACCTGTACCTGCGCGCCTACCTTTCGTCGGTCTGGTTTGCCGCTCTGACCACCGTCATCTGCCTGGCCATCGGATACCCGTTCGCCTATTTCCTGGCACGCAGCCGACCGGAGATTCGCCCGGCCCTGCTGATGCTTTTGATGCTGCCGTTCTGGACCTCGTTCTTGCTGCGCGTCTATGCCTGGAAGATGCTGCTGGCGGACAACGGTGTGTTCAACAACGTGGCGATGGCGCTGGGGGTTCTGTCCGAGCCGATCAAGATGATGAACACGCCGTTCTCGTTGACGCTGGGCATGGTCTACACCTATTTGCCGTTCATGGTGCTGCCGCTGTATGCCAATCTGGTCAAGCTCGACATCCGTTTGCTGGAGGCGGCGCGGGATCTGGGCGCCACGCCGTGGCAGGCGTTCTGGCGCATCACCGTGCCACTGTCCAGGAGCGGGATTATTGCCGGCGCCTTACTGGTGTTCATTCCCTGCGTGGGCTAGTTCGTCATTCCGGAACTGCTCGGGGGCCCGGAAACGCTGATGATCGGACGCGTCCTGTGGGACGAGTTCTTCTCCAACAACGACTGGCCGATGGCCTCCAGCGTGGCGGTGGTGATGGTGCTGCTGATCATTGTTCCGCTGGCGCTGTTCAACAAGTACCAGGCTGAGAGTGCGCTGGGAGCCGGCAAATGAACAACCCGACCGGAGTCATGGTCGGGCGCGTCTGGCTGGCCGCCGGTTTCGCCTTCCTGTACCTGCCGATCGTGACGCTGGTGGTGCTGAGCTTCAATGAAAGCCCCTTGGTAACTACCTGGACCGGCTTTTCGTTCAAGTGGTACGGTGAACTTGTCAAAGACCGGCCGATCATCGAGGGTTTCGTGTTGTCGCTCAAGATCGCCGTGATGACCGCCACCAGTTCGGTGATCCTGGGCACCTTTGCCGCAGTGGCGATCACCCGCTACAAACGTTTTCCGGGACGCACACTTTTCAACGGCATGGTCAACTCACCGCTGGTGATGCCCGAGGTCATCATCGGCCTGTCGCTGCTGCTGATGCTGGTGTCGGTGCAGCGCGCCTTTGGGTATCCGGAGCGCGGGATGATGACGATCTGGGTTGGCCATACGCTGCTCGGCATGGCTTACGCCACCGTGGTCATCACTTCGCGCCTGCAGGAGATGAACCCACAGCTCGAAGAGGCCGCGCTGGATCTGGGCGCCAAACCCTGGCAGGTGTTTTTTCTGATTACCTTGCCGCTGATTTCGCAGGCGCTGGTGGCGGCCTGGCTGCTAACCTTTACGCTGTCGCTGGACGATGTGGTGTTGTCCGCTTTTCTGTCCGGCCCGGGATCGACAACCTTGCCGATCACCATTTTCAGCCGCGCCCGGCTTGGGCTGAACCCGACCGTCAACGCGGTGGCCACGCTGACGGTGTTGGTGGTCAGTGTGGGTGTGGTGTTTGCCAGCCTGTGGATCGCCCGGGCTGAGAAACGCCGCGCCAGCGAGATGGCCGTTGCTTTCCGCATCACCAGCTAAGACACCTTGCTTCCCTAATTGCAAATGCTTTATCCAGGAGAAACCATGAAGTTCAACAAGAAAGCCCTCGTCGTCGCCTTGGCTGCAGCCCTGCCCTGGATCGGAGCCCAGGCCCAGAGCAACGCCGACCTGCTAAGACAGATCGAAGCGCTCAAGGCGCAACTCGAAGCCCTCACCGCCAAGGTGGAGGCGGTCAGCAAGCAGGCCGGCGGCGTGAATCCGCAGGAGTTCAACCGGCTCGTGCAGAAGGTCGACCTGGTGGAAGAAAACAGTATTGCCTCTGGTTTCAAGGGCTTGAAGTTCAAGGGTGTGATCGAGGCCGCCTATATTCGCGACCGCCTGCAACTGGATGCGGCGGGCGCGGCGCGCGAGACGCAACGCTTCTCCACCGGGAACGGCAACTTCGGCACCGGCATGTTCGAGATCAGCAAGGAAGTAGACGATGGTGTTAGCTGGTTGCTGCGTCTCACTCCCGGCCTGGGCAAAGACAACATCGTGCATGAGGCCAATGTGTCTATTCCCATAGGCAATAGCGGCACCAAGCTTAACGCAGGCCTGACCCAGGACTACCAGGGGTACGAGTACTCCTTCGCGCATCAGAACCCGCTGTTGACGCACAATCTGCTCTGGGGTTATGCCGGTCCGGCCGCCTACGAGGGCGTCGGGATGTCCTATGCCATGGGCAAATTGGCCGCCAAGTGGATGTTTGGCAACATAGACGGCCAGAAATCCGGCAAGGCTCCTGGTATTGCCTACCGCGCCGATTACACCGTTAGCGAATTCACCTACGTCGGGTTTGCTGGCGTCCATTCACGCACCACGCGCCAGTACGACTTGATAGAGGTGGACGCTGGCTTCAACCGCGGCGACTGGGTCCTGAACGGCCAGCTTAACTATGGGCGCGAACGCGGCGCCGCGTTTAACGGCGGTGAAGCGCGCTGGTGGGGCGCGTCGGCGCTGGCCGGATACAAGATCACGCCAACGCTGCAGTTCCTTACGCGGTTTGACTACATCAGCAACCGGCGCAATGGCGGCGGGATCTATGTGGAAGGGCCAGGTTTTGGGGCTCTGGGTGTGGGCAACACGACGTCCGGCTTCGGACCAGAGCTCGACAACACCGGTGCGGTGATCGATCCGAACCGAGGCGCCAACCGTTATGCCTTGTCGGTTGGCGTGAACTATGCAATTAATGCGAACGCCGCCTGGAAAACCGAGGTGCGCATGGACCGGTCTAGTGGGTTCAACTTCCTTGATCCAAAAACCGGCCTCTTCAAACGCAGCAACGTCCTTGTAGGAACCGGCATCGTCGTCTCGTTCTGACACTCGGCGCCCGCGTGTAAACCGACTGACCCGCTCGGTACGGGATCCCGAAACGCTGGCACGACCAATTGGCCATGAACCGCATCGAACTGGCCATCGAAAACCTGCAGGCGCAGGGTATCCACAGCGTACTCGCGCAGTTCTGCGACATCCACGGCGTGGCACGCGGCAAATTGGTGCCGCCGGCTCTGCTGCGCGAGCTCGTCGAGACTGGCGCCGGGTTTTCCGGACCCAGCATCTGGGGTACCGGTCTGCCACGCCACGGGCCCCGCAGCGAATATTACTGACGTGTGCAGTTGGAGTCGCTCAAGGCGCTGCCATTCGCATCGGGCGTCGCCCACGCAGTATGTGACGGTTATGCCGGTGGCGCAGCACTGCAGACCTGCTCGCGGCAATTGCTGCGCCGCCAGACCGAACTGCTGGCGCAACGCGGCTGGACCCTGTGGGTCGGTATCGAACCCGAGTTCTTCCCGCTGCAACAGGACGAACGGGGGCAGTGGGCCACCAGTGATACGCGGGACCGTTTGAATAAGCCCTCGTACGACCTGAAGGCGATCCAGCGCAACCACCTGCTGCTGGAGGACCTGCGCAGTACCCTCGTTGCGTTGGGCTTCGATTTGCAGCAGATCGACCACCAGGACGCCAACGGCCAGTACGAGATCAGCTACCGCTTCCACAGCGCCCTGCTGGCGGCAGACCGCTATATGTTGTTCAAGATGGCAGCGCACGCGGTGGCCGAACGCCACGGCTCGGTGTTCAGTTGCATGCCCAAGCCGTTCGCCGAGGCGCCGGGCAGCGGTCTGCATTTCCACCTGAGCATCACCGATGAAGATGGCGCTGCAGTGTTCGCCGACCCGGCCGACGCGCTGGGTATCAGCCAGCGCGGTTATGCCTTTGTGGCGGGCCTGCTTCGCCATGCGGACGCCTTGTGTGCCCTGTGTGCGCCTACCGTCAACAGCTACCGGCGACTAGCGGCGAGCGAAAGTGTGTCTGGTACTACCTGGTCACCGGTGTGGAAGGCATTCGGCGACAACAACCGTACCTGCCTGGTGCGCACCGTCGCCGGGCGGCTCGAATGGCGCCTGCCCGACCCCTCCTGCAACGTGTATGCCGCCATCGCGGCGATGCTGGCGGCCGGACTGGACGGTATCGACGAAGGCATGCGCGCGCCGCCCGCTTGCAACGTGGACCTGTACGAGCAGTTTCGCGCCGGCGCACCGATGCCAGAGCGCCTCGCCCGTGACCTGATTGGCATGGCGCGGTATGCCGCCTACTGGTTAGCCCATTGCGCATCGTGAAATTTGATGTTGATGCAGTGCAGAGAAATTTCTCAATATGAGATACGAATTTTCTTAATACGAAATTCCGTCGTAAGTCCTTGATTTGCTTCTACAAAATTTCAGTCTTCTATAAGACATAAGAGGTTATAAAGTCTTATACAAGACCTAGAATGGATACAGGCGATTGGGCCCGCCGTCCGAGCCCGCGCAGTGCTTTCAACCAACCCCAGGAGTGTTTCCATGCCACAAAGCCTTACCGAACAACTGAGCCGCGCGCAGCAGATTGAAGCGCTTGAGAAAGACTGGGCGACCAATCCGCGCTGGAAGGGAATCACGCGCGGCTACAGCGCGGCCGATGTCGTGCGTTTGCGCGGCTCGTTCCCGATCGAGCACACACTCGCGCGCCCCGGCGCCGAAAAGTTGTGGCACCTGCTGCATACCGAGCCGTATGTGAACTGCCTGGGTGCGTTGACGGGTGGTCAGGCCATGCAACAGGTCAAGGCGGGCGTCAAGGCGATCTACCTGTCGGGCTGGCAGGTTGCCGCCGACAACAACTCCTATGCGTCCATGTACCCGGACCAGTCACTGTACCCGGTCGACTCGGTGCCCACCGTGGTGGAGCGCATCAACAACACCTTCCGCCGCGCAGACGAGATCCAGCATTCCAAAGGCATCGACACGGGTGACGCAGGCTACATCGACAACTTCGCGCCCATCGTGGCTGACGCCGAAGCCGGTTTTGGCGGTGTGCTCAACGCGTTCGAGCTGATGAAGGCCATGATCAAGGCCGGAGCCGCCGGTGTGCACTGGGAAGACCAGCTCGCCTCGGTCAAGAAATGCGGCCACATGGGCGGCAAGGTGCTGGTGCCCACGGTCGAAGCCAACCAGAAACTGATTGCCGCGCGCATGGCCGCCGACGTGTGTGGCGTCCCCGCACTCGTGATTGCCCGGACCGCCGCCGAAGCCGCTGATCTGCTGACCAGTGACTACGACGAGAACGACAAACCCTTCATCACTGGTGAGCGCACCGCCGAAGGGTTCTACAAAACCCGCAAGGGCATCGACCAGGCGATCTCGCGTGCGATTGCATATGCGCAGTACGCCGATTTGGTGTGGTGCGAAACCGGCACGCCGGATCTGGCGTTTGCCAAGAGGTTCGCCGACGCCGTGCACAAAGTGCACCCGGGCAAGATGCTGGCCTACAACTGTTCGCCGTCTTTTAACTGGAAGAAGAACCTGGACGACGCGACGATCGCCAAGTTCCAGCGCGAGCTCGGTGCCATGGGTTACAAGTACCAGTTCATCACGCTCGCCGGCATCCACTCCATGTGGTACAACATGTTTGACCTGGCGCAGGACTATGTGAAGCGCGGCATGTCGGCGTATGTGGAAAAGGTGCAGGAACCCGAGTTCGCAGCACGTGATCGCGGCTACACCTTCGTGTCGCACCAGCAGGAAGTCGGCACCGGTTACTTCGACGAAGTCACTACCGTGATCCAGGGCGGCAAGTCCAGTGTGACGGCGCTGACGGGTTCGACGGAAGAAGAACAGTTTCATTGAACTGGGTCCAGTACCGGCCCATCCGCACCCGTGGTCGCGCGGGCTGCTGATAGACTCTGAGACAATTCAACGCAACAAGAGCGAGAAAGGCAATCTGGTTATGACACCGCGAACTACCACTGCGAAAAGGCTCTGGCACTCGAGGCTGTAAACCGCGCGCCTCGGGGGGCGTTCCCCTGTTCTTCATTCTCATCAAAAGCGCGGCACAGTCCGCGCTTTTTGTTTGGCGCATTGCTTTCACGGAGGTTTTTATGGTTCAGATCACACTACCCGACGGTTCACAACGCGATTTTTCCGGCCCTGTCACCGTTGCCGAAGTGGCTGCGTCGATTGGTTCTGGCCTGGCCAAGGCCGCACTGGCCGGAAAAATCGGCGACAAATTGGTCGATACCAGCTACCGGATCGACTCCGATAGTGCGCTCGCCATCATCACCGCCAAGGATCCCGCAGGGCTTGAGGTGATCCGTCACTCGACGGCACACCTGCTGGCCTACGCAGTAAAGGAGCTGTTTCCCGATGCGCAGGTCACGATCGGCCCGGTCATCGAAAACGGCTTTTTCTACGACTTTTCATACAAGCGCCCCTTCA
>JAJAZK010000416.1 GCA_026785765.1 Rhodoferax sp.
CCCCCACCCCGCCCGACCGGCAGAGCCGTGTGGCCCCCCCCCGGGGGGGCGGCGGCCGGGTTGGGGGGCGGGGGCGCGCGCGGGGCCCCGGGCCCCCCCCCCCCGGGGGGGGGGGGGCCCCCCCCGACCCTGCCCTCGCCCGTTACGCCGACGAAACCTGCGAGGCCTTGCATGGGCTGGGCGTCGTGACCGTGGCGGTCGACACACCAGTCTCGCCAGTCCGGCATGCAACTCACCGCATCACGCTGCCGCCGTCGGACGCGGCACTTGCCCCGTTGGCCACAGCCGTGCCACTGCAGCTGCTGGCGGCGGGACTTGCCCGCCTGTCCGGCCTGGACCCGGACACGCGCGCGCACCTGAAATCGGATGCGACACGGTTTCGGGTGAGCCGACTGCTGACGCGCCGGTCCCTGGTCGGCACAGGCCACTGATGCGCAAGCGGCGGATCGCGGTGGTGGGCTACCTGTCGATGGACGCGATTGAAGTGCCGGATCAACGCCATGCCTGCGTACCAGGCGGTGCGGCACTGTACGGCGCGCTGGGCGCCCGGCATGCAGGGGCAGTGCCGCTACTCGTGGCCTGCGTCGGTGATGACTATCCGGCGCATTGGCTGCGCCAGCTTGCCGCGCTGGGCATCGACATCACCCAAGTCGAACGACGTACTGGTCCGACGCGCAGATCAACCCAGCGCCACGGCGCGGCCGGCGAACGCGTATCACCGCACTTTCGCAGCAGCGAGTGGTGGGAACGCACGCAGGCACTCACACCGCCATCCACCACCGGCCTCGACGACGTAGACGCCGTGCTCGCGTGCCCGATGCCGGTCGACGCTCTGGAGGTGTTGCTGCGACAGGCGCGCAGCGCCGGCCGTCCGGTTACCGCCGACACCAGTGAGGCCTATGCGTCGTCTATGTCCAGCCGGCTGCTGGCGCTGATTGATCAGTTGGCTGCTTTCGCGCCCAGCCGGGAAGAGACACGTTGCATGCTGCCGCAGCTTGACGACGACACGGCGGCAGTCCTGCTGGCGGCCCGCGGATCCCACGTATTGCAAAAGCGCGGTGCGGCAGGTGCATTCGCAGTACCGGCCGGTGCCCCGGCCGGTACGCCGATGGCCGCGCCGGCGGCGCAAGTGCTGGATCCGACCGGGGCCGGGGATGCGACTGCTGGCGCATTGGCTGCCTACCTGTGTGGCGGGGCGGAGTTTCTAGCGGCGGCGCGCGCGGCTTTGAAGACCGGCGCATTGGCGACGTCCGCCGTCGGGCCGGCGGCACTCGGTTTTCCAATTGACGCACCCTGACGCTGGTGCAGGACATGAACTCCATGGGCTACCTCGACATTGACCGGCTTTCGAAGCGCTTCGACGCGGCGCAGGTGCTGCAGAGTTGCAGCTTGAGCGTGCCCAGGGGCACGGTCCTCACCCTGCTCGGTCCATCCGGGTGCGGCAAGACAACCTTGCTGCGGTGCATCGCAGGTTTTGTCGAACCCGACGCGGGCCGGGTGCTGGTCGACGGCCGGGATATCTCCCGCCTGCCCGCGAACCTGCGCCAAGTGGGTTACGTCTTTCAGAATTACGCCCTGTTCCCGCACCTCAGCGTCGCCAACAATATCGCCTATGGCCTCAAGGTGCGCCGCCGCCCGGCCGCCGAACTCCGGCAACGCGTTGAGCGGGTACTGGACCTGGTCGACCTCACGCCACTTGCCGCGCGTTTTCCGGCGCAACTCTCCGGCGGGCAACAACAGCGCGTGGCCATCGCGCGTGCGCTGGTCCTGGAGCCGTCCGTGTTGCTGCTCGATGAGCCGTTCAACGCGCTCGATGCCAGGCTCCGCCTGACGATGCAGATCGAATTGCGCAAGTTGATCGAGCGTGTGGGAATCACCTCCATCTTCGTCACCCATGATCAACTGGAGGCGATGACCTTGTCGGACAACGTGGCCGTGATGCGCTCCGGTACCATCGAGCAGTTCGGCCCGCCGCTGGAGCTCTACGACCGCCCGCAGAGCGCCTACGTCGCCAACTTCATCGGGCGCGCCAATCTGATACCTGGCAGGTCAGAGAACGGCGTTTTCACCGGGCCGCAGCCGATTGCCACCCGCATCCCGGACGGCGAAGCGACCTTGGTGGTGCGCCCGGAAAACCTCGAAATCCAGACCGGCACGGGGCCCGGCTGGCCGGGAACCATCGGGTTTGCGACAGCCCTCGGTCCGACGGTGGAGTATGAGATCCACTGTGGCTGGGCCGAGCCCCTGCGCGCCGTGGTACCGCGACAGTTCGGTCGCGGCATCATCGCCGCGAATACACCGGTGCGCGCCCTGATCAGCGATCTTGAGGCCGCCGTGGTCCTGCCCGGTCGGAGTTCCCATGGCGACTGACAGCGCAACGCCGGAGCACCTGCCACGCTTCTGGCTGCGGCGATTCTCGGGCACACGCTTTGCGCCCGCCGTCCCGGCCTTGATCTACCTGGTCGTGTTCATGGTGCTGCCGATCGGCACCTTGCTGCTGTTCGGGTTCGTGAACATCGAGCGCGGCCGCATCGTCAGCGGCAGCTTCACCTTGCAGCCCATGCTGCAGGCACTGCAGGATGACCTCGTCTGGCGGCTGATGTGGAGAAGCTTCTGGGTGGCCGCGGTGTCCACGCTGCTCGCCCTGCTGCTCGCGTACCCGGTCGCGTATGTGTACAGTGAAGTGCGCGGAATCTGGCGAACGCTGATCCTGGTCGCGATCGTCTCCCCCTTGCTGACCAGTGCGCTTGTGCGCGCCTATGCCTGGCTGGTGATCCTGGGTGGCCGCCGCGGAATCCTGAACCAGGGCCTGATGGCCACGGGCATCATCGACGAACCGCTGCGCATCCTCAACACCGACATGGCGGTTCTGATCGGGATGACCCAGATTCACCTTCCCTTCATGATCCTGCCCCTGCTCGCCGTTCTCTCGGAACGTGACCGACGCCTCGAGGACGCGTCACTCAACCTGGGTGCGAGCCGCACCGGCACGTTCTTTCGCGTCACGGTCCCGATGAGCATGCCCGCCATCTTTGCCGGGCTGGCCCTGGTGTTCGCGGTGTCCTACACCAACTTCATCGTCCCGCAACTGCTCGGCGGCGGCAGCTACTCGACGCTTGCCGTGCAGGTCTACGAGCAGACGATCGTCGTGCTGGACTGGACGCGTGGAGCGGTACTTGCCACCCTGCTGCTGTCCACCTGCTTTGCATTCGTGTTCGCCATCGTGGCCGTGGGCGCGCGCCTGACACGCTGGAGCGAGGTACACCGGTGATGGTTCACGCCGGCCGCCCCTGGATCGACCGCATTGGCGGTGCCGTGCTGGTCGGCGTCGCGGCCTTTTCACTGCTCCTGCTGGTCGCACCGAGCTTGATCGTGATCGCGATCTCGTTCGAACCCAGGGCCTACATATCGTTTCCGCCCTCGGGGCTGACGCTGAAATGGTATGCGGCCGTGCTCCAGAACCAGCAACTCATGGATTCGGTCCTGGTCAGCCTGCGCACCGCATTGCTGGTGATGGCGATCTGCCTGGCGCTCGGCGTGCCTGCCGCCTTCGCCAGCGTGCGCGGGACATTTCCTGGCAAGGGCTCTTTGAATGCCTTCCTGCTGTCACCACAGATGATGCCAGGCATGGTGATTGGCATTGGCAGCCTGTTCTTCGGCGCCTATGTGTCGTTCCGCGCCTCCAATGCCATGCTGGTCCTGAGCCTGTCGGCCTTCTGCCTGCCGTTCGTGATCCGGATCTCGATGGCGCGGCTGGCCGGTCTCGACCCCAGGCTCGACGAGGCCAGTGCCAACCTGGGTGCCGGACCGATCGAGACTTTCGTGCGGGTCACCTTGCCGCAACTCGGCCCGGCGCTGCTGGCGGCTGGCGCCTTCACCTTCATCGAAGCCTTCGACAACGTCACCGTCGCACTGTTCACCTCGGACGTGCGCGGGCGGCCGCTATCCGTGGAACTCTATTACCTGGTGCAGTTCGAGAGCTCGCCGCTCATCGCCGCCATCTCCTCGCTGGAGATTGCATTGTCATTCCTGGCTGTGCTGCTGATTGCCAAGACGGTCGGACTCGAACGCCTTGGCCGCTGACCGGAGCGAACCACAGTGCCCATGATCGACTATTCCGACCGCCTGCGCGCACTCGTGTCGGAACCCTCGCGCGACAGCGCAGGCGATTCCCATCGACTGGCCCGGGTCGAACGTACGCGCGTCGAGATGATGCAACAGGGACAGGCCATCGCCCGCACGCTGGCCATGGAGCAGCCAGCGCTGGAATTGATCGCCCGCCAACTGCAGCTGCGCGCGATCCGCCACGTTGTCGTGGCCGGTTGCGGCGACTCCTGGCATGTCGGTGCCGGGGTACGCCACGCCTGGCAGTCGTTGACAGGCTGTCCACTCGAAGCCGTGCAGGCGCTGGACTATGGATCGTACGGCGCGGCGGCGGCCGGCCGGCACACCCTGGTGGTGGGCATCAGCGCGGGCGGTTCCACGCCGGCGGTGCTGTCGGCCCTGCGCGCCGGCCGCCAACGCGGCGCTTTCACGCTCGGTGTATCGAACTCGCCCGCGAGCCGCATCCTGACCGAATTCGACGCCGCACTGGTGGTGCGGGCCTCGCGCTCGGGCTGGCCCACGCAATCGAGCACGGCTGCCATGGCATTGCTGATCCGGCTCGCCCAGACCTGCGCCGACAGTGCCCACGCCCGCGCCCTGGGCGCAGAACTCGACGCCATCCCGTCCCTGATCGACGACCTGTTGCCGTCGGCGGATGCGGCACTTGCGCCCATCGCCGCTGAAATCGCGCGGTCGCGGCTGCTGCTGTTCGCCGGCCTGGGGCCGAACTACGCCTCGGCCGCATTCGGCGCGGCCAAGATCCGGGAGCTGTCACCAGTGCATGCGATCGCGTTGCAGTTGGAGGAGTACCACCACTACCGCACGCAAAAACAGGGCGACCCCCTGGTGCTGGTGGCGACCGATCCGGCCAGCCACGAGCGCGCGCTTGACACCGCGCTCGTGGGCCAGGCCGCCGGCGGTTGGACCATGGCGGTCCTCGCCGAGGACTTGCCGGAGATCGAAGCGCGGGTCCGGCATGTGCTGCGTGTCCCGGCGGTGCGCCCGGAACTCGCAGCGCTGGTGGCGAGCGTTCCGCTACATCTGTTGGCCTACCATTTTGCCAAGGCCCGTGACGCCCTGGGCCTGGGCTACGGCGGCGCTGCAGGGTCGCCACCCGGCAAGGGTTGAGCATGGTCAGCATCTTCACCGCCGGCGGGGTCATCATTGACAACATCGTGACCGCCGACGGTCTGGTCCGCCAGCAGGTCATGGGCGGCAACGCGGTCTATTCGGCTGCCGGCGCACGCCTTTGGAACGACCATGTGGGCATCGTTGCCCTGGTTCCACGCAACTATCCCTCGCAGTGGCTCACACAGTTGAAGCACTCCGGCATCGACACCACCGGCGTGAGCACAGTCGATGAGTCAGTGGAGTGTTCGGAATGGTTCTTCTACCGCGATGACGGGAGCCGGGTCGACCAGTTGCACGGCGCAGCCGGCTGTCTCGAAGCATTCGGCGTGCCCGGACCACGGATGACGCGGGCGCAGGCGCGGGCCTTCGAAGCCTTCTTGCGTTCGCAAGCGCCGACTGGCAGCAACTTCGGCGCCTTCCGCCGCGCCCACCCGGTTCTTCCGGACCACGTGCCCGAAGCCTATCGCGCCGCGCGCGGCGTGCACCTGGCGCCAAATGGCGTGGCCGCCCAGCAGGCACTGGCGCGTGAACTGTGCGGACCCGACCGGACGATCACACTCGACCCCGGTTCGCACGCGGCGCACTGGCGCACGAGCCCATTGTCCGAGCTGCTGGCTGGCCTCGATGCCGTGCTGCCCAGCGAGAAGGAGTTGCTCCTCATGCTCGACGCCGCATCGCCCGAAGAGGCACTGCGGGCGCTGGTCCGGGCTGGCGTGCCGGTGGCGCTCGTCAAGCGCGCCGACGCCGGTTCGATGTTCGCCTCGCGCGATGCGTCTGGCTGCCGCCGCCTGCCGGCCATCCCGGTCGAGGTGCAGGACCCGACCGGCGCCGGCGACGCATTTTGCGGCGGATTCCTGGCCGGACTGGTGGCGACTGGCGAGCCGCTATGCGCGGCGCTTTGCGGTACCGTGTCGGCATCGTTCGCCATCGAATCGTTCGGGCCGTTTCAACTGCTGGGCGCGAGCCGCGCCGAGGCCGCTGCGCGCTTTCGCACGCTCGCCCGGCAATGCGAGTTGCCTGATTCTGAACAACACCTCGCCACCGTGCTGACAGGGCACCAGACACCATGACCCAAGAACCCCGCATTCCCGGCCCGCCACCGATCGACTACCCGATCATCGCCGCCCTGCACCTGCCCGATCTGGCGGTGGCACGGCATACCTCCATGGCCTACCTGGAGGACTACACGCTGGCCAACGCGGCAATATTTGCCGCCGCGCAAGTGCCCGCCATGATGCTGCAGGACCAGACGCGGCAGGCCGGACCGGCCACGGCGGCGACGGTGGCGCAGATGGCCGCGCTCGGGCGCCTGCTGCGCAAGGAATTCCCGGCAATGCAACTGGGCATCATCATCCAGGCGCATGACGCGGTTTCGCCGCTGGCCATCGCCCATGCCTGTGGTGCCAGCTTCGTGCGCCTGAAAGTTTTTGTCGGCGCAGCGATGACCATAGAGGGCCCCAAGTCCGGGCTGGCGCTGGAAGCCCGCAGCTACCGCCACGACTTGCGGCGCGACGACATTGCGATCCTTGCAGATATCTTTGACCGCACCAGCGTGCCAATGATCCAGGTCGAACCGGAAGAGGCGGCGCGGGCAGCCGTCAACCTGGGTGCCGACGGCCTGATCCTGACCGGCGCATCATTCGATGAATCGCTGACGCGCGTCCACAAGGCCAGGGCGATCGGCATCAGCCGACCCTTGTTCATCGGCGGGAGCGTCACCGAGAGCAATGTGGCGCAGGCACTGGCCGCTGCGGACGGCGCCGTCGTGTCGACATCGCTGATGCGCGCGCCGTCCAGCGCGAACGACATCCTGCGCTGGGATCGCGGCAAGACCCAGCGCTTCATGGACACCGTGCGCGCCTTGCCAGTGCGCCAGCGCCCTGCGCCATGAACGCGCCAGGTCTGCCCGTGCACGGGCGTGACTTTGCGGGCTACCGCGACACGCCGCCCGCTGTTCGCTGGCCAGGCAATGCACAACTCGCGCTGTCCATCGTCGTGAACGTCGAGGAAGGCGCCGAACTGTCCATCGGGATGGGCGACGAAAGCAACGAGTTCATCTACGAGGCGGTCGAGCGCGTCGAGGGCGCGCGCGACCTGTGCATGGAGAGCCATTTCGAATACGGCACGCGTGCAGGCTGGCCGCGGATCCGGGACCTGCTGCGCGCCTACGGGGTTCGCGCTACGCTCAATGCGAATGGCCGTGCGCTCGCGATTTCCCCCTGGCTGGCACGCGAGGCCGTGGCCGACCAGCACGAGATTTCGTCACATGGCTGGCGCTGGGAACGGCAAGTGCACATGGACGAAGCGACCGAGCGACGCACCATTGCGCGCGCCGTTCTAGCCATCCGGGACACGTCCGGCCACGCCCCAGTGGGCTGGCACACGCGCTCTGCGACCTCCACCCTGACGCGCAGCCTGCTGGTCGAGCACGGGGGGTTTCTGTATGACTCCAACGCGTACAACGACGATGTCCCCTACATCGTGCGCTGCCTCGGGCACGACCATGTGGTGCTGCCGTACGCATTTGACACCAACGACATGCGCTTCCACAACCACGGCGGCTTCGTCTTCGCGGACGACTTCGCTCGTTATTGCATCGAGGCGTTCGACCGGCTCTAGCAGGAAGGCGCAACGCATCCACGCATGATGTCAGTCGGACTGCACCTGCGCATCGTCGGCCGGCCCGGCCGCATCGGTGGTCTGGAGCGGTTTCTGGCGCATGTCGCTACGCGCCCCGGCGTCTGGTTTGCCAGGCGCGATGAGATCGCCCACGCGTGGCGGGCCGGCGTCGGGTTGCCGCGCTGGCAGGCACGTGAAACACCCGCCGGTTTCGCCCCATGACGCAGCGCGACCTGCTGGGATACGGTGGCCGATGGCCGGATCTGGTCTGGCCCGGCGGCAGGCGACTGGCGGTGTCGGTGGTAATCAACTTCGAGGAAGGCGCGGAGTTGCAGGTGGGAGACGGCGATTCCCGCTCGGAGACGGTCGGCGAGGTCATCAGCGTGGTGCCCGCGGGTATTCGGGACATGGGCCAGGAGCAGATATTCGGTTACGGACCACGTGCCGGGCTCTGGCGGATGCTGGATGCACTCGACGAAACGGCGCTGCCGGCGACCATCTTCTTCTGCGGCCAGGCCGTGCAGCGGGCGCCGGAACTGGCGCTCGCCATCGCCGGGCGTGGGCACGAACCGGCGGTGCACGGATGGCGCTGGCGGCCACATGCCGACTATGCCAGTGCACGGGAGGAGGCCGCCGACCTCGACCGCGCGATCGCTGCCATCGTCTCGGCCACCGGGGTCGTGCCGCGTGGCTTCTTCTGCCGCGGCAGCGAGAGCCCCTGGACACGGGAGTTGCTGGTGCAAAGGCAGTTTCTCTACACCTCCAACGGCTTCGACGACGACCTCCCCTACTATTCGTACCCACTGCCCGATCGCCCGCTGCTGGTGGTTCCGTATGCGCTGGATTCGAACGACATGAAGTTCTACCATCCCAACGGCTTCGTGCGCGCCCAGGACATGGTGGACTATGTGACCGATGCGCTCGACGTGCTGCTGGCGGAGGCGCAGCGCGGCCTTCCGCGCCTGCTCAATCTGGGCTTCCACTTGCGCATCGTAGGCCGGCCCGGCAGATTCGCGGCATTTCGCGACATCCTGCGCCTGCTCGCGGCGCGGCGCGACCAAGTCTGGGTCGCCACTCGCGCATCCATCGCCGCTGCTTTCATGGACGCCGTGCCAGCGAGGTCGTGAATGGTGGCGCAGCTGCTTCTGATCAATCCGAACACGAATGCGGCCACGACCCGTGCAATGGTGGCGGTGGCACGCGGCGCCGCGGGCGACCAAGCGCAGATCACCGGATTGACCGCAGTGACGGGTACCGATCTGATCTGCGATGAGCCAGCGCTGGCGGCCGCCGCTGACGCGGTGCTGGCGTTGCGCCCCAGAATAGAGGCGCGGCGGATCCACGGCGTCATCATCGCCGCATTCGGCGACCCCGGGCGGGCGTTGCTCGCCCAGGGACTGCCGTGTCCGGTCACCGGGATCGCTGAAGCCGGCCTGGCCGAGGCCGCCAGCGGCGGCCGGCGATTTGCGGTCGTCACCACCACGCCGGGCCTGGTGGGCGCTATTACGAGGACGGTGCATCAATATGGCCTGTCGGACACATTTTGCGGTGGGCGCCTGACCGGGGGGGACCCGCGCGCCACGACTTCGAACGCCGGGAGACTGCTCGATGCGTTGTTCGCCGCCTGCCTGGCTGCGGTCCAGCTCGACGGTGCCGATGCGATCGTAATCGGGGGAGGACCACTCGCCGTCGCCGCACGGGCCCTTGAGGGCCGGCTGCCGGTGCCTATCATCGAGCCCGTGCCCGCCGCCGTGCGCTTGGCGCTACGGCGGGCCAATCCGGGAGCATCGCCTGGTGGTTGAAGCGCGCCGCGGGCGAAGACCTGAACGGGAGCCATCCGGCAGCACGATCAGCGCAGGTTGGGCTCGCGGCCACCCGATGGAAATGGCGAACAGATAAGGGAATGTCCGGCGCCCGGCTCAATAGGTCTCCAGGTGCAGGCGGCCCTGCTGCCTGAGCGCTAGCGCGACAGCCTCCCAATCCAACCCCGCCGCCTGCGCCACGTCGCGCAGCGCCAGCACCACGCCCTCCTCCATGGCCTTCAGTCCGCAGACATAGAAGAAGCAGTCCGGATCCTGCAGCAGCGGTGCGAGATCGGCCGCACGCTCACGCATCGCGTCCTGCACATAACGTTTGGACTGTCCCGGCGTGCGCGAGAACGCGAAGTTGATGTCGATGAAATCTTTCGGCAGGTTCTGCAGCGGCCCGAAATACGGAAGCTCCTCCTGCGTGCGCGCGCCAAAGAACAACATCAGCTTGCCACCCTCGAATTTGCCCGACGCGCGCTGGCGGCGGCGCCACTCGGTCATGGCGCGCATCGGCGCGCTGCCGGTGCCGGTACAGATCATCACAATGCTGGAGCGCGGATGGTTTGGCATCAGGAAGCTGGCGCCGAATGGCCCGATCACCTGCACCTTGTCGCCCACTTGCAGGTCGCAGAGGTAGTTGGATGCGACACCGCACACCGCTTGGCCCTGATGGTCTTCGAGCACCCGCTTGACGGTCAGCGACAGATTGTTGTAGCCCGCTCGCTCGCCGTTGCGCGGACTTGCGACAGAGTACTGACGCGCATGGTGCGGCCGCCCTGCCCCGTCCAAGCCCGGCGGGACGATGGCGATGGATTGGCCCTCGAGCACCGGGAACGGCATGGCGCCGCAGTCCAGCACCACATGGTGCGTGTCGTACTCGCGCCCGACCTTGGTGACGCGCACATTGCCAACCACACTGGCGCTGACTGACTTCCCGGCTGCCTTGGGCCCGTACAGGTTGGTGTAGGCATGGGCCGCCGACCAGGGCGGCACGGTGGCACCGAACTGCGCGCTGTTGAAGCGGGTGCTGCCGGTTTCGGCTGCAAGCTTCGCCGTCACCGGCGATTCGGCCACGGCGACGGTGTCGCCCGCCACACCACTGGCTACCGCTTCATCGGCGCCGAGCTCAGCTGGCAAGTCGTCCCACAGCAGCTGGTCGGCGATGCTGTAGGCACGCACCCGGGGCAGCGTGCGCCAGTTGTCGATGGAGCCGGTCGGGCACGGCGAAATACAGGCCAAACACAGATTGCACTTGTCGGCATCAACCACATAGTTGCGGTCGTCGTGCGTGATCGCGCCCACCGGGCAGGTCGCCTCGCAGGTGTTGCAGCGGATGCAGATCTCGGGGTCGATCAGGTGCTGCTTGATCAGTAGTCCGTCGGACGCGTTCAAGGTCGTTGTCTCCAATTCAAGGCCCCTGCGGAACCGGCTTTGCCGGGCCGCTGACGGCGCCCTCCTTGCGGGGAGGCAGCCGCAGGCCGCTGCGGCGGGTTATCCAAACCGTACGTACTCAAAGTCCGCCGGTTGCCGGTTGATGCCCATGGCAGGGGGCGCTATCCAGTTGGCGAACTTGCCTGGCTCCACCACGCGGCCCATCAGGCTGGCCACAAAAGCGCGGTCGCCATCGGATGGCAGCCATTGATCGACATGGCTGCCCCATTCGGCCGCGTTGACAACACGGCCGTCCGGCGAGACCTTGACGCCGGCCAGCGAGCCAATATTGCGGTGAAAAGCCTTGTGCGGCGCCGCCAGCCTGAATGTGATGCCCGCCTTCTCGATCACCTTGTTCCAGCGGCCGACACCGCCGATCGAGTCCTTGATGAAATCGTCGCGCAGAACTTCATTCAGCGCATTGAGCATCGGTACCTCGCGCTCGACCAGCTGCGCACCCTGTACCGCCAGCACACGGTAGGTCTGGCCCTTCAGCACATGGTCGTCCAACCGTTTTCCTTCCTCAAAACGGCCCTTGAGCCCGGTCTAGTAAAAAATCGCGGCGTTACTCGACTCGTCGGCACCAAACAGGTCGATGGTCACGCTGAAGTGGAAGTTCAGATAGCGCTGCAAGGTCGGCAGGTCGATCACCCCGGCGGCGCGCAGCCTGACGGTATCGTCCGTCTTGAGTTCGTTCATGGCAGCACAGGTGCGCGCGATGATGCGGCTGATACCACTCTCCCCCACAAACATGTGGTGCGCCTCTTCGGTGAGCATGAACTTGGTGGTGCGCGCCAACGGGTCGAAGCTGGACTCGGCCAGCGCGCAAAGTTGAAACTTGCCATCCCGGTCCGTGAAATAGGTGAACATGAAAAGGCTCAACCAGTCTGGAGTGGCCTCGTTGAACGCCTGCAGGATGCGCGGATTGTCGGCCTGGCCGCTGCGCCGTTGCAGCAGCGCCTCGCCCTCCTCACGCCCGTCGCGGCCGAAGTACTTGTGCAACAGATACACCATGGCCCACAGGTGGCGCCCTTCTTCCACGTTGACCTGGTACAGGTTGCGCAGGTCGTACAGGCTGGGCGCGGTTTGGCCGAGGTGGCGCTGCTGCTCGACCGAGGCCGGCTCGGTATCGCCCTGGGTGACGATGATGCGGCGCAGGTTGGCGCGGTATTCGCCGGGAATGTCCTGCCAGGCGGCCTCGCCCTTGTGGTCGCCAAAATGGATCTTGCGGTCCTGTTCGCCCGGGTTGAGGAAGATGCCCCAGCGGTAGTCGGGCATCTTCACATGGCCGAATTGCGCCCAGCCTTGTGGGTCCACGCTGACGGCGGTACGCAGATACACCTCGGAGTTCTGTGATCCGTCCGGCCCCATGTCGTTCCACCATTCCAGGTAGTTCGGCTGCCACTGCTCGAGCGCACGCTGCAAGGTGCGGTCTTCGCTCAGGTTGACGTTGTTCGGGATTTTGTCGCTGTAATTGATGCTGGACATGAAAGTTTCCTGGTTAGTGAAAGTGGCGCAACCGGACGCAGGGCGGATTTGAGCGAAGTGGAGTGAATAAGGGACACGCAGCAAATCGATGCTGCGCTCAGACCCGGTCCCAGTTGAATGCGGCTTTTTCGCCTTTGCCGTAAACCTTGAGTGCGCCCTTGTCGCCGACGGCATTGGGGCGCTGGAAGATCCAGTTCTGCCAGGCAGTCAGGCGGCCAAAGATGCGCGTGGCCATGGTCTCGGTGCCGTTGAAGCGCAAGTTGGCCTCCAGCCCGGTGAGTGCATCGGGCGACATGGAAACCCGCTCTTCCACGGCGATGCGGACCTCGTCGGCCCAGTCGATGTCGTCCGGGTTGGCGGTGACCAGGCCAAGCGCAAAAGCTGCGTCGGCGTCCAGCGCTTGTCCGGCCTGCGCGCGCACCACTTCCAGTGCGGGCACCGCGTCATAAAAGCGCCGGCCCAGGCGGCTCTGGCCGGTGGCCATCGGGTACAGGCCGAAATTGCTGTCAGCGACCGTGATGGTCGGCGCCCGCTCGGTGTCGTCCGGCAAAGCCAGGTGGTAAATACGGTCACAGGCCAGCGCGAGTTCCAGATAGGTGCCGGCAAAACACGATCCCGGCTCGACCAGCGCAAACAGGCTGCGTGAGGAAACATCCAGTCGGCTCAAGGTTCGGCGCAATGCGCCAATCGTCTCGCGCACGAACCAGTGGCCCTGGTGCGCGAGCAGGATTGCGTCCATCGCCAGCACCGCGGCGGCGTCGCCAGCGGTCTTGATGAGCCAGGTACCGATGTCGAGTTCGTTGGTGCGCATACACAAAATTGCGTCTTCGAGTTCGCGCGCAAGCTGTAAGGGGTGCCAGGCGGCGCCAGCGGCTTCAATTGCTGCGATGTCGCCAGGCTGCTCCGTGCCCGGCGCTTTCAACGTCCAGGTCGCCACCCTCCGGGCGCGGTCGATCTGCACATCCACATATTCATACCGCAACGCGTCAGCCTCCACCGTGCGTTGCAGCGGCGTCAGCGCGATGCCACTGGCGTTTAACGGACGATCACTCTGTTCGGCCAATTGCAATGCGCGTTCGCGCACTTTCTGCGCAAAAACCTGCGGCTTGGCAATGTCGTCCACCAGCCGCCAGTCCTTGGCCTTATGGCCACGCACGCCCTCGGCACTGGTGCAGAAGATGTCGGCCAGGTCATGTCGCACATGGCGCTTGTCGGTGACGCGGGTCAGGCCTCCAGTACCGGGCAACACGCCCAGCAACGGCACTTCAGGCAGGCTCACTGCCGAGGATCGGTCGTCGACGAGGATGATTTCGTCGCAGGCCAGCGCCATCTCGTAACCGCCGCCGGCGCAGGCACCGTTCACGGCGGCCAGGAACTTGAGCCCGCTGTAACGCGAGGAATCCTCCAGCCCGTTGCGGGTCTCGTTGGTGAACTTGCAGAAGTTCACCTTCCAGGCGTGGCTGCTGACGCCCAGCATGAAAATATTGGCGCCGGAGCAGAACACCCGGTCCTTGAGGCTGGTGATCACCACCGTGCGCACCTCGGGATGTTCAAAACGGATGCGATTGACGGCATCGTGCATTTCTATGTCCACGCCCAGGTCGTAGCTGTTGAGCTTGAGCTTGTAGCCCGGACGCAAGCCGGCGTTCTCATCAAAATCCGCACCCAGCGTGGCAACCGGGCCGTCGAAACTGAGCTTCCAGTGGCGATAACGCGACGGGTCGGTTCGGTAGTCGACTGGTAACTGCTGATCCATGATCGGGTCCCGTTGATCAATCACAGCCGCATTGTTTTACGGCACACCAGGCTGAATGATAGTGCATGTTAAGTACCTGTGTATGCACTTTAATACATTTTTCGGTAACTATGCGGAGAGCTGCAATGCCTCACGCACTATGTGGCGCAGTGCTGCGAAGGTCGGCGCCAGCGCAGCGGCACTGGTGTCAAGCTGGTAATGCGCCTTCAAATAGAAAGCTGCACGTGTTGCGAGGATCGCCTTGAGGTCCTGCATCGCTTCGCGGCTGGCTGCAATCGGCCGCAGGTCGCCCTGCGCAGTGACGCGGTCCATATGGTCCTGCGGCTGGGCCTGCAGCCAGACCGTCGTGCATTGGCTGAGCAGCAGTTCGAAGGTGGCCGCGTCCGACACCAGGCCGCCGGGTGTCGCGATCACTGCGCTGGGGTAGAGCCGGATCGCCTCCTCCAGCGCGCGGCGCTCATACCGCCGGTAGGCATTCACGCCGTACAGGGCATGGATCTCGGCCACACTGCATCCCGCGACACGCTCGACCTCGCGGCTGAGCTCGACAAATGCAAACCCAAGGTCCTCGGCCAGCATGCGACCCAGCGTCGACTTGCCAGCGCCACGCAAACCAATCAGCGCGATGCGGGTCTTGACGCCGTCCATCGGCGTCGCAGCGTCCAGCATGTCGCCGACCGACAGGCGGATGCGGCGCAAGGTCGCTTCGTCGTGGTGTTCCAGCAAGTCGCGGATCAACAACCATTCGGGTGACGGGCTGGTCGCCTCGCCGATCAAATCGTTAAGCGAACATTGCAGCGCACGAGCGACCTGCAGCAGCACCAGCACGGAGGCGTTGCCGACACCGTACTCCAGGTTCGCCAGATGCCGCTCCGACACACTGGCCGCCAGCGCAAGCGCCTTGCGCGTCATGCCGCGCCGGGCACGTAGGAAGCGTACACGCTCGCCGAGCGCGCGCAGATACGGGTTCTTCCCGTCCGATGCTGCCGGGGTGTCCCGTACGAGCGTTGGATCGGAGGAATGCAATATCGTACGCGGCATGGGTTGCGATTCAGATTCGGATGGGGACACGCAGAATAATGCATATCAGGGTTGCGGGCAAGCCGCGCAATCCGCAAACCCGATTGCCGAGTGCCGGCTCCGCACAGTTGCCGGCAAAAAGAACGCGTGCGCATAACCATGCAGGCCTGAAACACTGGTTCGTGCGTCTCCTGGGTACTGGAGCGGCTTTACCATGCGGGCTGGCAACGACCGGAGCACCGCATGACCCACTACACCGCTGATATCCGTTGGGACCGCGGCGACCAGGACTTCCGGTCGGGGCGTTACAGCCGCCGCCACACCTTGCAATTCGACG
>JAJAZK010000417.1 GCA_026785765.1 Rhodoferax sp.
GCGGTCATGATAGGCGAACGCGCGTCCGACTTCATCCTGGCGGACGCGCGCTGATTGGCCCCGGGGTCTGCGGGGCCTGTGATCAGCCCTTGAACATCTTGTCAAACTTCGCTTTGTAGTTGCGCTGAAATTCCGGCGTGTACCGGAACACGTCCCAGGGTTGCATGGTCTTCGCATCGAGTGAGCCCGGGATGCCGACAATGACACTGGCGGTTTCCCCGGTGCCGTTCCAGGCACCCTGACCACGGCGTGACATGATGTAGTCGAGGAACAGTTGCGCCGCGTTCGGCCTTTTCGCGTGCGCCAGCGCGGCGACCACGTCGGCGCTTGCAAAGGAGGGATTGGTTTGCACCACCTTGATCGGGGCACCCTGGGCGATCAGGCTATTGGCGATTGCATGGATTCCCCAAGCTGCCGCCGCCAGTTCGCCAGCGGCCAGTGCCTGGAACAGCGGCACCACGCCGGCTGTGAGTTTGGGGTTCTGGGCGGCGAACTGGGGCAGGAAATCGGCGCCCTGGGTCCGCTCCAGCCAGTCGTAGTAGGCGTAGACGGTCTCTGCGACGAGGTCGGAACTGCCGACCTTGCCTTTGAGTTCCGGGCGCAGCAGGTCACGGATGTTGGTGATCGGCGTTTTTACCAGGTTCGTGTTGTAGCCCAGGACAAACGGCATCACTGCCACCACGGGCACCTGCCCGTACAGCAGGCTTTCTTTTGGGTAGTCCGCTGTTGCAGGCCCGACCGGCTTGATGAAAAAGTTCTCCTGCGCCCGGTCGCGGTGCCAGATGGAGTTGGCGTACTGGGTGATGTCGCCGCCGTCAATCCTGGTGCTTTTTTCGGTCTCGATCGCCTGCATGTGTGTCACCGGCGTCAGCAGGCGGCGGACCTCGACCTTGATCTCCGGATACTGGGCCATGAAGTCCTTGGTCACTCGCTCCAGCACCTGCGGTACGGCCTGGTGGTAAATCACCAGACTGCCTTCCTTCTTCGCCGCATCGACGATTCTGGGCCAACTGGCATCGGCTTGTGCCCAGACCGACGGAACCGCTACCGACGCTGCCAGCGCGCCCATCGAGGCGAGGACTTGGCGGCGCTTGAACTTTCCGGATGGGGGTTGATACTGCATTGCTGTCTCCTTTGATTAAAACTACCACTGAAAAACTGCTGTCACCATGCACCGCGTCTGCGCGGTTACTTTGCCTTCTTGGTGTCCTTGTGCGTGAACTCGGTGATGAACGGTGCGATTACATCGCCATTGATCTTGCAATCGATGAAGATCGGTCCATCCGGCTTGGCGAGTAGGGATTCGATCTTTTTCAGGTCGTCCATGCTGCGGATGGTATGGCAGTCGAAACCCAGCGGCGCGGCCATGGGTGCAAATTCCACATCGAAGAACTCGGCCTTCGCTGGTGGCAGGTTCTGGCCCTTCAGGATATGTACCTCGGCCCCATAGGCCGCGTCGTTCATGACGATCACGATCATGGGCAGATCCTCGCGGATGATGGTTTCGATCTCGCCCATGGACATCAACATGCCGCCATCACCGATCAGCAGCACCACGGTGCGTTCGGGCTGCCCGCGTGCCACGCCGATGGCGGTTCCGATTCCCAGGCCGACCGAACCTGAATCCAGGCTGTGGGTGAAGTGGCCGGGGTTGGGAACGGACAAGTAAGCCCAGTTGGCCATGAAGTTGCCGCCGTCGTACACGACATGGCGGTTTTCCGGCAGCATGCGGCTGAGTTCGAGAGTGAACACGCGCGGATCCACCGTGCGGGCCGTATGCGCAATCTGGAAGTCCTGCGTGTGTTCGAACGCGGCGAGTTCCGCGCGCACGGCCGCCGTGTGCCAGGGCTTTTCTTCATCGCTACGCGCCGGCAACGCCGCAGTCAGCTGCTCGGTCACGAGTTTTGCATCGCCTACGACCGCTACATCGGCGTGCCACCAGCGTCCGATGTTGGTGCGCGCCGCGTCCACATGGATCAGCGGCACCGGCGGCAGGGCGATCCCGGAGCTCATCGTGAGTGAATTGAGCGCTACACCGATGGCGATGACGCAGTCGGCCTGTTCGATGTAGCGCCGTGCCACCGAGTGCGACGACGAACCGAGAATCCCAACGTCGTAGGGGTTGCCGCGGAACAGGTCCTTCGCCTTGAGCGCATTGACCAGCAGCGCGCCGGTGCGCTCGGCGAGTGCTTCGATGGCGGCGCGGGGCGTTTGCGCGATGCGCGCCAACGCCGGCAACGATCAAGGGTCGTCGGCTCGCGCGCAGCAGCCCGGTGGCAATGTCGATGGACGCCTGGCGCGCCTTCATCGGCACCGCCGGTGGCAGCAGCTTCACCGGCGAGGCACCATCTGCGACATCGGTGTAACCGACCTGCAGATCGGTGGGCAGCAACAGAACCGAGGTCTTGCCCATGGACGCCTCGGCGACGGCATCGGCGAGCGCCTGGCGCGCCGCGTCCGCGCTGCTGGGCTGAAAGGTCGGGATGCCACAAGCGCGCACCACAGTCGCGGCCGGGAAGGCCTTGAGATCGGGCCCCAGCGGGTTGGCCGCGCCGCGTGCCAGCGGGGCGTCGCCACTGATGATCAGCACCGGCATGCCTGACTTGGCGACGGAGATCGTTCCGTGCATGGCATTTGCCATGGCCGGCCCGCGCCCAACCAAAGCAACCCCAAGCTTGCCAGTGGCGGCCGCGTAACCCATTGCCATCATCACCGCATTCGTTTCATGGCGCGCGCCGATCACCCGCACGCCCATCGCATCCAGGGTGGCGAACAATTGACAGATATCGTCGCTCATCAAGCCAAAGACGGTGTCAACCCCCAGGCCCTTGATGTCTTCGGCGAGAATCTGATAGACGGGAACGGTGCGCATGAAGGGTCTCCTGGACAGAGGATGTGTGGGGTCTGCCGCGTGCCAGATTTATATTTAACCGGCACTATTTGTATATATTATGATCGCTGGAAATACTTTTGTGCGTGTCGGCATTTGGCGCTGCCCGGAGTTCGGGTGCCAGATTTGACGAGCCTGAAAGAAGGAGACAGCGACGTGACAAATGACAGTAATGCCGACCGCGTGCAAATCCATTACACGATGGCGGTGTATTGCACCAGCGTAGACAGTGGTGACGTCGATGGGGTGGTGTCGGCATTTGCCGAGGACGGACATCTGGAATTGTCGAGTGGCACCAAAGCTGCGGGTCGAACAGCGATCCGCGCCTTCTACATGCCGGTAATCGGGACGGATCGCCCGGATCGTTCACCGGATGGAGCGATTCCGCTGCTGCGCCACAACCTGACCACCTCGCGCATCGACTTTGTGGGTGACGATACTGCGCACGGAGCGACGTACTTTTTGTCACTGACCCGCCATGGCCCGGACCACGCCGGGCGCTACCTGGACCGGTTTGTGCGCCACGGTGCCCGCTGGCTGATTGCTGACCGGCGCATTGTGGTCGAGTGGTACGCCAGCCCGTCGTGGTACGAGCAGGTCCGGCTCAAGGTCGCTGCGCCCAGCGTTGGCAGCAAGGAGATACGGCTTGAAACCCGAGTTTCCTGAACATATCCCGCCCGAACGCGTGGTCACGTTTGATCGCTTCACTGGCCCGGAACTGCAGCAGTGCCCGCACCGCGCAGTCTCCGACCTGTTCAAGCGCAGCCCGGATATTTTCTATACCACGGGTGACCGCGGACATTGGGTGGTGGGCCGGGCCGATACCGCGCGCGACATGTTGCGCCAGCCTGACAAGTTCTCCAGCGATCCACGCCATAACGAGGCGAACCGGCGCCAGCCGCCGACCCTGCCCAACCAGTGTGATCCCCCGCTGCACACCGAGTTGCGGCGCATCATCAACCCGTTCTTTTCTCCCGCCGGTGTGCAGAAACTCGAAGGGCAGATCCGCCGGCTTGCGACCGAGCTGATTGATGGCGTGCTCGAGCGCGGCGAGTGCGAGTTTCTGGGCGAGATTGCTCAACGCTTTCCGGTCGAGCTGTTCTTGCGCATGGCCAACGCGCCGCTGGAGCAGCGCGAGCTGCTGGTCGAAAAGGTGGACCGCTTCACCCGCGCGCCGCAGGTGCAGGAGAGGTTGGCGGGGCTGGAAGAACTGGGCAACTACCTCAAGGTATTGATCGCAGAGCGCGAACAGTCGCCCGGCGACGACCTGGTGAGTCTGGCGGTACATGGGAAGGTACACGGCCGGGCTTTGAGCGATGACGAAAAACTCGGGCTGGTCACGCTGCTGTTCCTGGGGGGGCTCGATACCGTCGCGGCAATGTTGTCTTTCATCGTCGCCTATCTGGGACTCAACCCCGAGCAGTACCAGCGCCTGGTGGATGATCCCAACCGGATCGACAACGCGCTGGAGGAGTTGATGCGGGTGCATGGCGTCGCGGGTACCGAGCGCGGTGTGACTGCCGACATGGTGTACGCCGGTGTCGAATTCAAGGCGGGTGACCGGCTGGTGTTCTTCCCGCATGTCTATGGCCTGGACGAACAAATGGTTGACGATCCGTTCCGGGTCGACTTTGACCGGCCGGTGAGCAGCCACCTGGTGTTTGGCTCGGGTCCGCACCGCTGCGTCGGCTCACACCTGGCGCGCCTGGAAATGCGGGTTTTCCTCGAAGAATGGGTGCGCCGGGTGCCGAAGTTTTCGGTACAGGCGGATGGCGAATTGGCCACCCGCGGTGGCCTGGTGTGGTCGCCGGTGAGGGTTCCCCTGGCATGGGTGCCACCGTCACCAGCCGGCCAGACAACCGGAGTGGCGCCATGATCCGGATTGTGGTGGACCGCCAGGTCTGCGCCGGCCACGCGTTGTGCGCAGCCAAAGCGCCCGCTGTGTACCAACTCGACGACGAAGGTTATTGCAGTTCCAACGGCGCGCTGGTGCCGCCGCACCTTGAGGAGCAGGCCCGCCTGGGCGCGCGCCATTGCCCGGAGGCCGCAATCCTGCTGGTGGAAGCGGGCCAGTCTGGCGTGGTGAACAACTGACGATGCAGACGATCACCTTTGTGGCGGCGGATGGCAGCGCGCAGGTCGTGCAGGTGCAGCCGGGCCAGTCGGTGATGGAGGTGGCGGTCGCCAACAAGGTACGCGGCATCCTGGCCGACTGTGGCGGCACCTGCTCCTGCGCCACCTGCCATTGCTACCTGGAGGAGGCCTGGGCCGACCGATTTCCTCCCGCATCGGTTGAGGAGGCCGAGTTGGTGTCCTACGCCTTCGATCCGCTGCCCACGAGCCGGCTGTCATGCCAGCTGCGGCTGCAACCGGAGCACGACGGCATCAGGATCGGGCTTCCCAGGCGGCAAATCTGAGGCCAGCCGAGGCCATTACGGCGCAAGCAGCGGCCGGAACCGGGGCAGCGCTACCGCGCCACCGGGCAGGTCGTCCCACACCAATTGCACTCGCAGGCCGACGCCGATCAAGCCGACCTCTGCGTCCACCACATTGCTGATCAGGCGCACGCCACCGCCACCCTCCAGCGTGATGACGGCAGGAACATAGGGTAGGAGTGCTTCCATATCCGGAAGGATGGCCCGTTCCACGACGGTGTACGAATAGACCTCGCCGCGGCCGCTCACGGGTTTCCAGTCGATGGCCTGGGATTGGCAGGCCGGGCAAAAAGGCGTGGGCGGCATGCGGCAATGGCCGCAACCGGCGCAGCGGGCCACCAGCAGGACATGGCGCGCCGTGGCGTCCCAGAACGGCTGCGTCCACACGTTTGTGGACAGCTTGAACAGCTCCGGAGGTGGGCGCTTGGCGATGGGCATTCAGTTTCCCAGGATCAGCCCACTGACCGGGACGATGGACGGGCCGCCGGTGACCAGCGCCAGTTGCGCCCCCGGCACCTGATTCACGGCGGTACCGCGCAGTTGTTCGACGGCCTCGCGCACGTGCGTCATGCCCCACACATAACCGCAGGAGAGTTGCCCGCCGTCGGTGTTCACGGGCAGGCTGCCGCCGTGCAGCCGGATCGCACCGCTGCGCACAAAGGCACCGCCTTCACCCTTTTCGCAGAACCCATAGTCCTCCAGTTGCATGATGACTTGCGATGTGAAGTGGTCGTAGATCTGCGCCGTGTCGATGTCATTCGGCTGCACCTCGGCGGCGGCAAACAGCCGTTTGGCCACCGCCGCATGTCCGGACGAGGCGAAACTGGCGTCGGGCATGTTCATCCAGTAAATCGAGCGCCCCCAATCCTGTCCGCCGCCATGGTTGCCGGCCAGGACACGCACTGGCTTGTGGCGCAGATCGCGGGCGCGTTCCAGCGAGGTCACGATCACCGCCACGGCGCCGTCGTTCTCCAGGCAAAAGTCGAACAGACAGTGCGGGTCGGCCAGCATTGGGGCATTGAAGTAGTCCTCCCGCGTCATCGGCCGGCGCAGCGTGGCGTTCGGGTTGGTCACGGCATTTGCCCGGGTCGACATGGCCACTTCGGCAAAATCATCGCGGGTCGTGCCATACAAATGCATGTGGCGGCGCGCCAGCAGCGCAAACATGTGTCCGGGTCCGACCAGGCCGCTGGCCGAGAAGAACGCGTTCTCCGGTGTCGCCGGATACGCTGCAGTGATCGCGCCAAAACGCTGCGCGCCCTGCTGGTTCGCGCCCACACATACCACCACCTCGGCCTGGCCGCTCACAATGGCCGCCGCCGCCAGCCCGATGGCGCCAGCAGACCCGCCGCCGGTTCCGGTGAGGGTGGCCGTGAAGCGGATCTCCGGGATGCCCAGCGTCTCCATGAGCATTGAAGTGTCGAAGCCGCCGGCGAAATAGGCGAAACCGTCGATGTCGCGCACGTGCAGACCTGCGTCATGCACAGCGGCGAGGATGGACTTGCCGACCAGTTCTTCCAGGGTTTGGGGTGCCGACGCACCGCGCCGATAGTACGGTGTAGCGCCCAGCCCGACGATGGCGGTGCGGTCGCGCATCATCGGTCCCAGGCTGCGTGCAGCCTCATGCGTAAAAGCCGCCGTCCTTGATCAGGCTGCGCGCGATCACCAGCTTCTGGATTTCGGAGGCACCTTCGTAAATGCGCATCGGGCGGGCTTCGCGGTACAACTGCTCGATGATGTTGCCGCGTGTCACGCCCTGGCCACCGAGCAGTTGCACGGCGCGATCCACCACACGGCCCGCCGCTTCGCTGCCCGCGAGTTTGGCCATACAGGCCTGGTAGGCGCCGCGTTCGCCGCTGACATCGTGCGACCAGGCGGCACGGTAGACCAGCAACGCGGCGCCCTCGATATCGGTCGCCATGTCGGCCAACGCCATCTGTACGCCATCAAGCGCCGTCATGGGTTTTCCGAACAACTGGCGCTGACCCGTGTGGCGCAGGGTTTCCGTCAGCGCGCGCCGCGCCAGCCCTATCGCAGCACCACCGACCGACGGCCGGAATATGTCGAACGCCGCCATCGCCGCCTTGAATCCCTGGCCCGGTTCACCTACGATATGGGTCGCCGGTACGCGGCAGTCATGGAAGGAGATACTGGCACCCTGGTGCGGCGCGATGTATTCGATGGCCTCGCCGATCTGCAGTCCGGGTGTGGTGGCGTCGACCATGAACATGGTCAGGCCGCGTGCACCTGGCGCCTCTCCGGTACGGGCGACCACCATGTAGTGGTCAGCGATGCCCGCGTTGGTGATGTGCGTCTTGGCGCCGCTCAGGATGTAGTGGTCTCCATCGCGCACGGCCTGCGTGGTCATCGATGCCACGTCGGATCCGGTGGCCGGCTCGGTCAGCGCGAAGGCGGCGATCCGCTCACCGCGGCGGCACGGCTCCAGGTACTGCGCACGCAGTTCCGGGCTGCCGAAACGGCGCAGCGCCAAAGTGCCAATACCTTGCATGGCAAACACGGCATCGGCCAGTGCATGCTGGTAGGTCAGGCCTTCGCGGATCAGGCACACCGAGCGCACATCGAACGGCGTGTCACCCGCGGGCACCACGTAGTCCAGCAGACCCGCTGCACCAAAACTTCGCACCATGGCGCGGCATTCATCCTGCATGCTGGCGTAGGTCTTGCCGTGGTTGTCGGTGTTCCATGCCACCACCCGCTGTGCCAGTTCGCGGTGGCTTGCATCAAAGAAAGGCCAGGGCCACAGCGCCCATTCGGGTGTTTGCATGGTTTCAATTGCTCGGTGGGCGTGGCGCCCCCTGGAAGCTCGGGTCGTAGCGCGTGCCGGCGGCAGCGCCAATTGGCAACAGGGCCTCCAGCGCCGCCCGCTCCCCGGCCGACAACGTGATGGCGGCAGCGCCCACGTTCTCTTCCAGGTATTTGATGCGTTTCGTGCCGGGGATGGGAATGATCGGTTGTTCGCGGCCCATGATCCAGGCCAGGGCGATCTGACCCCGCGTACTGCCTTTGGCAGCGCACAGGCTGTCGAGTTGCTCGAGCAATACACGGTTGCGGTCGAAGTTTTCGCTGTGAAAGCGCGGAGAGGTCAGCCGGAAGTCGTCTGCCGCGAGTGCACTGGCGCTGGCGATGGCGCCGGTCAGAAAACCCCGGCCGAGCGGGCTGTAGGCAATGAAGCTGATGCCGAGTTCGCGACAGGTTGGCAACACATCGAGTTCCGGCTCGCGTGTCCATAGAGAGTATTCCGACTGGATCGCCGTCACCGGGAACACCGCATGGGCACGGCGCAACTGCGCCGCATTGACTTCGGATAGGCCAATGGCCCGGATCTTTCCTTCTGCCACCAGCTTTGCCAAAGCGGCCATGGTGTCTTCGATCGGGACGTTCGGGTCGGTGCGGTGCACGTAGTACAGGTCGATGCGGTCGGTGCCGAGCCTGGTCAGCGACTCCTCGCAACACTGGCGCATGTACTGCTCGCTGTTGTTGATGTCGCGGTCGTAGGTGCTGCCCTGTGGGCCATTGGGGTCGCGCAGGATGCCGAACTTGCTCGCCAGCATGATACGGTCGCGCCGCCCCTTGAGAAAGCCGCCAAGCAGTTGTTCGTTGTGGCCGCGGCCATAAATGTTGGACGTGTCGAAATGGGTCACGCCAAGGTCGAAAGCACGCTCCAGCGTGCGCAGCGACTGTGCGTCGTCGCGTTCGCCATAAAACTCGGACATTCCCATGCAGCCCAGGCCGATGACGCTGCTGTGCAGTGCCGACCGTCCCAGTTGCACGCTCGGCAGAAGTGTGGCGCTCATTGGAGCACCTCGCCTGTCGGCTGCGGTAGCGCGCGCCGTGGGGGCGGCCCCGCGGGGCGCA
>JAJAZK010000418.1 GCA_026785765.1 Rhodoferax sp.
ATCGCCCACATGTGCCAGCGCGTGGCGGTCATGCAGCAGGGGGCGATCGTCGAGACGCTGCCGGCTGCCAACATCACCTCCGGCCACGTGACCCACCCCTACACCCGCGAATTGCTGGCCAATTGTTTTCCCGGCCGCCAGGTCGCCAATCCGCGCACGCCATGAACACCACCACCACCTATCTCACGCCGTATGAGCGTGGCAACCAGAACCAGACCACCACCTGGGCCGAGTGCATCGCATGGTACCAACGCCTGGCGGCGGATTTTCCGTCGGTGTTGCGGTTTTCCCAGATCGGCGTGTCGGACAACGGCGTGCCGCTGCATGCCGGTGTGGTGGCTGCCGATGGCGTGTTTGATCGAGCGCAGATCCATGCCGCGGGCCGCTGCGTGTTCTTCAACAACAACGGCATCCATCCCGGTGAGCCGGAAGGCATCGACAGCTGCATGGCGCTGGTGCGCGATTTCTGTACCCAGCCGCAGCGCCTGGCCCGGCTCGGCTCCACCGTCTACCTGTTCATTCCGGTCTACAACGTCGACGGCTGCCTCAACCGCAATACCAGCTCGCGCGTGAACCAGGTCGGGCCGGAATCCTTCGGCTTTCGGGGCAACGGTCGCAACCTCGACCTGAACCGCGACTTCGTCAAATGCGATAGTCTGCCAGCCCAGGCCTTCAACCGCTTGTTTGCCGAGTGGGACCCGGATGTGATGGTCGACACCCACACCTCCAACGGTGCGGACTATCGCTACACCATGACCCTGATCCACACCCAGTCCGACAAGCTGGGCGGCCCGCTGGGGGCGTTTCTGCGTGAGACCATGGTGCCCGCGATCTACGACGACATGGCGCGGCGCGGCTGGCCGACCAGCCCCTATGTGCACCCGGTCAAGGACAGCCCGGACGACGGCATTGCGCACATGCTGGATACGCCGCGCTTCTCGACCGGTTACGCAGCACTGCACTACACCATCGGCTTCATGCCCGAATCGCACATGCAGAAGCCCTTTGCCGACCGCTACCACGCGATGCGTGCGCTGGTCGAAAGCGTGCTGGGCTTCACGCTGGCGCATGCGCAGCGCATCCCTGCGCTGCGCCGCGAGGCGCGCCAGATGGCCATGCACCGCGGGCACTGGCCGGTGCAGTGGAAGATCGATATGTCCCGGCCGGTCATGACACGCTTCAAGGGCTTCAGGGCGGTTCACAGCCCCAGCAAGCTGGGCAACTACACACGCCTGTCGTACGACCGCGACCAGCCGTGGGAAAAAGACATTGCCTGTTTCGAGCGCTGCCGCGAGGCCCTGGTCGTCGATGCACCCAGCGCCTACCTGGTCCCACAGGCCTGGCCCGAGGTGATCGAGCGCCTGCAGTGGAACGGCCTGCGGATGCGCCGGCTTGATGCAGACCAGACCCTGCAAGTGCGTGCCTACCGAATCGTGTCCGTGGTGTCGCGCACCCACCCGTACGAGGGCCGCCTGTTCCACGACGATGTGCAGGTGGCGGCAGAGACGCTCGACTACCAGGCCCGCGCCGGTGACTGGCTGGTCGACCTGGACCAGCCGCAGGCGCGCTACGCCGTCGAGACCCTGGAGCCCCAGGCCCACGACAGCCTGTTCCGCTGGGGCTTCTTCAACAGCATCCTGGAGCAGAAGGAGCGGTATTCGGACTACGTGTTCGAGGACACCGCCTTCGAGATGCTGCAACAGGAGCCCGCCTTGCAAGCGCAATTCGATCAGTGGAAGGCCGCCCATCCCGAAAGGCTGTCCGACCAAGCGGCAGTGCTGGACTTCATCTTTGCGCACGGCCATCGCCACCGCGAGCCCAGTTGGCGGCTCTACCCGGTTTTCGCGCTGCTGCGGTCCGCCCCGCGATGACCCGAATCCTCGCCGTCAGCTTTGAACTGGATGCCGACGCGCAGTCGGTGCTCAAGGAGGCCATCGCCGGCAGTGCGCAGATCGTGTTCCTGGCCGGGCAGAATGCCGCATCGCGCGGCTGATACAGCTGATGACCGCCGGCGACCGTTTGGCGACCTGCCAACAGGGGTACCCCATGTACAACCAGTACAAACCCAACCGCATGCTGGCTGGCATAGTCTGCGGCATTCTGGGTTACGGCGGCATCCGTCAGGCCACGGCACGCCTGGTGCGTGCCTTTGGGGCCCGCATTCCCGCCATCAATCGCAGTGGCACCACCAGTGACCTCGTCGACCGGATCGGTACCACCGGGCACCGCGACCGATCTCTGGCCGCGGCCGATGTGCTGCTTGTCAGCGCGCCGTTGACACGGGACAAGCCAGGACTCGTGGGCGCCGCACAGCGCTGCCGCCCTTGGGCAGACCAGTGCGATCACCCTGCGTATGGCGGGGCGCAACTGCCGCAGGCAATTCACTGGCGAGACGTGCTGAATCTGGTGCGTCCGCAGGACAGATACCTGTAGCTGCGCGAACACCGGCCCCTCGCGGGTGTTGTCAGAGCCGGAGCTCCCGTGTTTAGCGACAATTCCGAAGAGTGACGTTGTTCGTTCATCCTGATATCTATCCGCATGAAATGAAAATTCTTACGGAATTAATCTGGTACGGATTCGTTATGCTTGGTACGCTGACCAGCGAAGGGCAACTGCCCCTGCCCAAACAAATCCGGAAGTCCTTGGGGCTGCAGGCAGGCAGCCTCCTTGACTTCAGCATTGGCACGTCTGGTGAGACCAAGGGGTTGCTGGTGGCCCGCCCGCTGACAAAGACGGTACTCGGTCTGGCAGGCTTGTTGAAGCGCCCAGGCAAGGCGGCTGTGTCGCTGAAGGCAATGGATCAGGCCGTACTGGATATAGCAGCTGCGCTGCACAGCAAGGCTATCGCAAAAGGCCGCTCGAACACATGATTGGTTTTGAAGGCGCTAATCCGCTTACTGGTGGAAGACCATGCCCCGCAGACGGTGGCGGTGCGCAAGCGGCTGAGCGCGCTGGACGACATTTCGGAATCGGTCATCTTGAACGACCTCGTGCTGGTCGAAACATTGTGGACCCCGCGCCGATCGTATGGTTTCGAGCGCGCCCAACTGGACGATCTTCTGGGCCATCTGCTGGTCACGCATACGTTTGGATTTGAGAACCGGCAGGTGGTGACACTGGCTGCGCAGTGGTATGGCAACTCGGCGGCAGATTTTTCAGACTGCCTGATTGCTGCAAAGAATGCTGCGCTGGGCTGCGAGCTGACTATGTCGTTTGACCGAGACATGAAAGGGCTACCCGGCGTCGAGTTGCATGGCGCGCAAGGGTATCTGCTGGGGCAGTTCCCCGACGCCAAGAACAATCTTCGGGCCGATCGTTACGGCGGCTCGTTCGAGAATCGCACGCGCGTTCAAGGGCGGCGGCAGTGAACTGTAGAAGGCTGATCCCAGCGTCGGCTACCGGATTCGGTGCTCAGGGCTGGCCCCATGCCTCCTTGGTCCCGACGGCCCCCGGCGCATGGCGCAGACCGCGGCGCACCGGGTCGAGCACGTCATTGCGCGCTTGCCCGTGCGCCAGTGGGTGTTATTACTGCCCATGCCTGCAAGAGGTCGAGGTGGGCGACCTGGCGTCCGTGCTACGGATAGTCGTTCCAACCGCGGAGACCAAGTATCGCACCCCAAACCGTCCTGATAAAACGGGTTTAAACGGGTTTCCCCTGAATTGATCGTCTGAATCCCCAAGAATTTGCGCCCATCGATCTCAAACTACGCACCGGCTGCCTCTGAACACAGCCCTACCCCGGCGCAGTCTTCGCGACCCATTGCCCATTGCGGCAAATTCACCAAGTAGTGCGCTGATCGTAGGGTTCTCGGGCGGTGATTGACTGGTGGCGCGTGAGTGTCTTTGCCTTAGGCTGCCGTCCTAGTTTGACGTAGCGATCCACCGGGGCCAGCGCGCCGATGTCGACGCCAAGTCGGCGAGCGATCGAGGAACGTACAGACACGACGTTGAGCTGCTCGCCCTCGATCTCGCTTGTCTTGATGACGTCCTCGGTCAGCACCGACAGGCTTGCCAGTTCGCGCAGAGGCATGCCGACATCGGCCAGTCGTCCCATCAACAGGCCCTGGGCGCGGCTGACGTCGGTCAGTGGCTGAACCAGGGCAGCCAGGTCAAAGCGCCACATTGGCCAGTCGCTGGACTGCCAGATGTAGGTGTAATCGCTGCTGTTCATGCGGAGATTATGCGGTGCATTCTCCGTATGCGCAGGGTATTCACCGCATGAAGTGCGGTGATAAATTGGCTTAATCACCGCACGAAAGTCCCAAAAGGGCAGTCACACTCTCTTGAATCGGTGTAATTTTGATCGCCGACCTGGACTGGCCCGAACCCGCCCCGGCCATGCCTGCAGATGCGGCAGTGTGCGCGAGCACGGCAGGTAGTCTGTATCACCTCTGAACGAGCCGTGGGGACTGGCAGCATCCGCTCGGGCCGGAGAAAGTAAGATTACCGCGGCGGCAGCGGCGGCCGCACACACTGCCGGAGGACCACGTGACGACACTGCCAATACCCGACCACGTCCCCGAACACCTGGTGTTCGACTTCGACATTTACAGTGCACCCGAACTCGAGCGCGAACCGCACCGCACCATGGTGGAGTTGCTGCAATCGAAAAAAGTGCCGCCTGTCTTCTTCACACCACGCAATGGCGGCCACTGGATCATCGCTGGCGCAGTGGAAGGCCTGGACATGCTGCGCGACGTCGAACGCTTTTCGAGCGAGCCGCAATACAACGCCAACTCGCGCAAGCCGTGGACCCTGCCCAACCAGTCTGACCCGCCCGAGCACACCGAGTACCGGCGCATCATCAACCCGGCCTTCGTGCCGCGCACCGTGTCTGGCATGGAGGAGCACCTGACGTCCCTTTGTGGCCAGATGATCGACGACCTTTTGCCGCGTGGAGAGTGCGAGTTTGTCGAAGATTTCGGCAAGAAGTTTCCGGTCAACGTCTTCCTGCGCATGGCGGGTGCACCGCAGAGTGACCGCGAACAGCTCGTCGAACTCACCGAACAGGTGGTACGCCATCCGGAGCGCGGCGTGCGCGAGGCCGCCGGCCATGCGCTGGGCGCCTACGTCATGCGATCCTATGAGTCGCGCCGCGACAAGCCGGGCGAGGACCTGCTGAGCATGGTTCTGCAAGGCCGCTTTCAGGGACGCGCATTGAACCAGGAAGAGCTGCTGGGCATGGGCCTGCTGTTGTTTCTGGGAGGACTCGACACGGTGTCGTCCACCCTGTCCTTCGTGATGCTGTTCCTGGGGCGCAACCCGGGCCACTACCGCCAGCTCGTGCAGGACCCGACGGCCATTGGTGGCGCCGTGGAAGAACTGATCCGCACCTACAGCGTGGCATCGCTGCAGCGCGGTGTGCGCGCGGACACCGAGTACCTGGGCATCCAGTTCAGGAAAAACGACAAGATGTTCTTCATGACGCAGGTGTATGGGCTGGACCAACGCAGGATTGAAGACCCTTTGCGGGTGGACTTCGCTCGCACGGTCAGCCCGCATCTGGGTTTTGGCGCCGGGCCGCACCGCTGCATCGGCTCGCACCTGGCCCGTACCGAGGTACGCATTTTTCTGGAGGAGTGGACACGCCGCATCCCGGCGTTTTCGGTAGCTGCGGGCCAGGAAATCCAGACCCGCGGCGGCCATGTCTGGTCACCGGTGGCGCTGCCGCTGGTATGGGCTAGCGACCCTACCAGTGCAGAACACGAAATTTGCCCCGCAACTGGCCGCCAATCCCTCGCAAACAAGCAGGTTCTACCCCGGGTCGCGGTCCAGTAGCAACACAGCAGCCTCGCGCGCAGGCATGCCAAACCGTACGCCGCATTCCAGCGCCAGTTCGTTGGCCGCGCTGATCACGCCATCTTCGTACGTGCTCATCCCGTCGCCCATGCGGGCACGTGACGCGTCGACCGTTGCGCCTGCGATACCCTCTGCGTTGGTGATCTCCAGACCGGCCATGCCGGAGTCGTTACGCCCGCGGCCACCATCGGAGCAGACGAAACCGAACGGCCGCACCTTGATGATGTGGCGCGCGCCGCTGCGGCCGGTGTGACCGGCGGTGACCAGCACGTTGCGCTGGTCGGCCTCGGTGCCGAACACGATCGAGTCGGTGACAACCACCTGGCGTCCCTGGACATTCTCGTGTACCACCTGGCGGTTCGTCACCTGGTAGGCTCCCGTTTGCGCCGGATCTTGGTCGAGCATGCGCCGCGCCGCCTCCTGCGCCGACATGCCGGCGCGAACGCCGCAGTCGGCGGCGGGACGGTTCAGGTAGCTGATGCGCCCATTGCGGTAGACATCCACGCCGTCGCCCAGGATGACGGTCATCACATCGACCGCCGCCGCCGGGATGTTGAGGGCTTCGAGGTACCACAGGCCGGCGATGCTGGCGCCCAGTGGCCCACCACCGCCGTCAAAGCCGATCACGGCGCGCGGCAGATGTTCGCGCAGGAGCCGCGCTGGCAAGACGCCGATGTAAGACGCGGTTACCAGCACATCGCGCGCCCGGTTGTGCGCCAGGATGTCGGCCGCGCTGTCCAGGGCCATGATGGCGCCACGCTCTGTGCGGACCATCTCGGTTTGCAGATCACTCATGTGCCGTCGGTCCTCAAAGCTGCGCCCTGCCGCGCTACAGCTGGCGCCGCACCAGCAGCGCGGCAGCCTGCGCGGCCGGCATGCCCACACACACACCGGCCCGGGCTGCCAGCGCGTTGACGGCGCTGATCGTCCCGTCGCGGTAGCTGCTGATGCCGTCCCCCATGCGCGCGCGGCGCGCATCCACTGTCGCGCCGGCAAGACCTTCGGCTTCCACCAGGTAGATCCCGGCCACGCCCGCATCCTCGCGGCCCTTGCCGCCGTCGGAGCAGATGAATCCGAACGGCCGTACCTTGAGCAAATAGGGCACGGCGCTGCGTCCGGTGTGGCCGGCGGTCACCAGCACGTTGCGCACGTCCTCGGGCAGGCCGAAGGCAATCGAATCCGTGCACACCACCAAGCGGCCATCGGGCCCGGTATCGACGACGGTGCGGTTGGTGACGTCGGACGCGGCAGGGGCGTCGGGATTCGCATCCAGCAGCAGCAACGCTGCAGCGCGCACGGTCATGCCCGGGCGTACCCCTGCATCGTGGGCGGGCTGGTTGGCGAAACTGATGACGCCGTGGGTGTGGAGGTCCACGCCGTCGCCCAGCTTGACGGTCATGACATCGGCCGCAGCAGCAGGGATCTGAAGTCCTTCCAGGTACCACAGCCCAGCCACCGAGGCGCCGGCCGGGCCAACAGCGCAGTCGACCCCGATCGCGCCGCGCGGCCGCTGCGCTGCAATGAAACGCGCCGGCAGTACGCCGCAGTAAGAGGCGTTGATGACAACATCGCGGTCGCGGTTGTCCGGCGCCACGTCGTAGGCGGAGTCCATGGCCATCACCCGGCCACGCGAGCCGGCGAACAGTTCGATCTGCGCGCCCATGGGCCTAAATATGACTCTCGCCGCCGTCGGGCACCAGCGTCTTGCCAGTCATGAAGGCCGCGTCTTCGGAGAACAGGAAACACACCGGCCCGGCGATGTCATCGGGCTCGCCCACGCGCTTGAGCATGTTGAGCGCCGCGGCCTGTGCCACACCGGTGTCGATGTCGCCGCCACCACGCTGCTTCCACAGCGGCACCGTCATGCCGCTTCGGATGCGCCCAGGTGCCACCACGTTCACGCGGATCAGTGGCGCCGCCTCCATCGCGAGTTGCTGCGTGAAGCCGATGATCGCCGCCTTGGCCGCACCATACGGGGCATTACGCGGTTGCGCGACCAGCGCAGCGATCGAGGCCACGTTGACGATCGAACCGCCGCCTTGCGCACGCATGATGGGCAGCACGTTCTTGCACACCAGGAAGGTACCGCCGACGTGCACACCCAGCATGCGGTTCCAGCGCTCCAGCGTCCATTCCTCGATCGGGCCGAAATCCGCATGCCCGGCCGCATTGAAGACGCAGTCGATGCGCCCGAGTTGCCGGTGCGCGCTGGCCACGGCGTCGCGTACTCCGTCCTCGCTGGCAACATCCACCGCCAGCCCGATCGAGCCGGGCAGCTGCGCCGCCACTGCGTCGGCCGCATCACCCCGCATGTCCAGCACCGCCACACGGCCGCCGTCGCGCGCGAAACGCCGCGCCACCGCCTCCGCCAGGCCCGAGCCACCACCGGTGGTCAGCAATACCTTGCCATCGAATCGTCCTGCCATATACCTGCTCCTGGTTGTTGACCTTGTCTTGCTGCCTACTGCGAATCCCAGAATGCCAGCAGCGCCTGCGCCGTCTGCGGCGCCGCGAGCTCGGGGAACCAATGCCCACCCGGCACGGTTCCCACCTGCAGGTTGGCACACCGCTCGCGCCACATCGCTTCGATGTCCATCAGCTTGCACATCAGCCCGTCCGCGCCCCAGAGTGCCAGCACCGGGCATTCCAGCCTGGCGTGCAGATCTGCCTCGTCGTGCGCCAGATCGACGCTGCGCCCGGCGCGGTAGTCGCAACAGGACGCGTGGATCATGGCTGGGTCGTTCCAACAGCGACGGTATTCGGCCAGCATCCCGGAGTCGAAACTGTCGAGCGCGCGGCCACCGTTGGACACCAGGCAGTTCTCGAAATAGAAGTCAGGGTCCGCGCCAATCAGACGTTCGGGGTACGGCGCCGGCAACGGCAGGAAGTACCACTGCCAGTAGGTCGACGCGATCGTCATGTTGGTCCGCTTGTAGAGTGCCCAGGTCGGCACGAGATCGAGCACGGCCAGTGAACGCACCTGGTCCGGCCAGTCCAGCGCCATGCGGTGCGACACACGACCCCCGCGGTCGTGGCCCACCACATGGAAGCGTTCGTAGCCCAGTTCCTTCATCACGGCCACCTGATCGGCAGCCATGGCGCGAAAGGAATAGTTGGAATGGTCGGCTGCACCCGGCGGCTTCGACGAGTCGCCATAACCACGCAAATCGGCGCAAACGACCGTGCGCCGCGTCGTCAGCAACGGGGCCAGTCGCGCCCATTCCGCGTGTGTCTGCGGATAGCCATGCAGCAGCAGCACCGGGTCCCCCTGTCCACCGCGCACACAACGGATGCGGATGTCACCCACAGTGATGTCGCGGCGCTCGAATCCTTCAAACATGGGCAAATCCTGGGGCGTGATGATCAAGCCAGCGTGCTGCGAAACATCAGGCGCCGGTTTTCTGGCGCGTCGAGCGCGGCGAAGTCGTAGTCAATGGGTGCGTAGTGCATGCTGCAGCGGTTGTCCCACATGATCAGGTCACCCGGCTGCCAGCGGTGCCGGTAGGTATGGGCTGGCCGTACCGCCAGCGCGAACAGGTAATCCAGCAGGGGCGCACTCTCCTCCACGCTCCAGCCCTCGAAATGGTCGACCATCTGCTCACTCACGTACAGCGTCATGCGGCCGGTATCCGAATGCCGGCGCAATACCGGATGAAGCGCCCCGCTGAGGCGCTGCAGCTCATCTTCCTGCACGCTGCTGAAAGGTTTGCGTGCGCGGCGCGCCAGCGTGCGCGAACTGAACAGGGTGTGGAAGGCGCGCATCGGCCTCAGGGCGGCTCTCATGCCTTCGGACAAGGCATCGTGCGCCTGGTACATATTGGCAAACATGGTGTCGCCGCCATACTGCGGCGCGTGTACACAGCGAAACAGCGATGCGCGGGCCGGAACCTCCAGAAACGACTGGTCCGAGTGCCACTGCTGCGCAGCGTTCTCGGTCTCCGAACGTATTCCGTTGGTCTTGATGTTGGAAACCATGAATAGATCCGGGTACCCGGGCGGCGCATGACGCCCCAGCAAACCGGTCTTCGCCAGAGCGCCAAATCGGCGTGTAAACGCCAAATGCTGGCCGTGGTCCAGCGTCTGGTCGCGAAACAACAGGATGCCGCGCTGCCCCAGCAATTGCCACAACGCGTCGATCGTCCCCTGCGCTGTCGCGTCGGCTTGCCGCAGATCCAGCCCGGTGATTTCGGAACCGGTTTGCCAGGACAGTTCCCGCGCCGTGAAGCCGGTGCCATGCACACCAGCGTCCATATCAGGCCAGGGTCGAGCGGAACATCAGGCGCCGGTTTTGTGGCTGGTCGAGCGCTGCGAAATCGTAGTCCAGCGGCGCGTAATGCTGGGTGCAGCGGTTGTCCCAGAACACGATGTCGCCCGGCTGCCAGCGATGGCGGTAGGTGTATTTAGGATGCTCGGCAAGTTTGTACAGGTACTCCAGAATCGGCCTGCTGTCCTCGATCGACCAGCCCTCGAAGTGGTCCACACACTGCTCGTTGATATACAGGGCTTTCCGGCCCGTATCCGGATGGCGCAGTACCACTGGCTGCATGGCGCCCTGCTCACCTTCGACCCGTTTGAGTTCGTCTTCGCTCAGCGTCTTGCGCCCCTTCATTACCTTGGAACGGGTACAAAACAGCGAATGGAATGCGCGCAAGGGCTCCAGCGTGGCCTTCAGGCCGTCCGACAGGTCGTCGTAGACATGGGTCAGGTCGGCGAACATGGTGTCGCCGCCAAACTGGGGCGTGAGTTCGCAACGCAACATGGACGCACGCGCGGGCACCTGGAGGAAGGTTTGGTCGGAGTGCCATTGCTGCGCGGCGTTCTCGGTTTCTGAACGCTCCCCGTTCTTCTTGATATTGGTCACCGTGAAGATGTCGGGGTAACCCTCCGGCGCATAACGGCTGGTCAGCCCGGTGACTGCCAGCGGACCAAAGCGGCGCGTGAACGCCAGGTGCTGATCGTGATTGAGGCCCTGCTTGCGAAACAACAAAATTCCGCGCTCGCCCAGCAGCTTCCACATGGCGCGAAAGCTGTCGTCGGAAATCTCGTCGCTGCGCTTGAGATCCAGGCCCAGGATCTCCGAACCCAGGCGCCAGGATATCGGGCGCGCCTCAAATTGTTGCGTTTTGGCACGTGTGCCAGGTGCTTGTGCTTCCTTGACTGCTTCCATGGTGTTTCTCCAGTTGGTGGGTCAAAAGTCCGGGCCCTGGTTGGCCAGCCCCGGGATGATGCGTTTGCCGTTGAACGCGTCCACGCCTTTGCGCCGGATCACGCCCCATGTCAGTTCAAGATAGTCGGTGCCTTTGAGCACGGCCATCACCTGGTCACGCCAGGCCTGCGGCATGACCGGGGTGTCGGCTGGCAATGTCACGTCCATCCGTGCTGCGTAGTCGTAGGTCACATGCAGCGCCGCCGCCTCGCCGATATCGCGGCCCACCGTGATCACCCCGTGCCAGGGGATGACGATGGCGACGTCATCCGGTCGCAGGGCCGGCCCGACTGCCGCAAAATCGTCGCTTGGGCTGACGCAGGTGCGGCCGTCGAAATAGGTTGTGAGGTTGTGCAGGCAACGCACCGGCCGGCCGAACGCCGACTGCGCCGTCATCCAGAAGCCATGCGTGTGCACAATCGCACCCACGTCCGGGCGTTGCCGGTAGATGCCGTGATGAAACGTCAGCCCCTTGCTGACATGCGACTCGCACTCCAGCACGTTGCCGTCCATGTCGAGCAGCGCGATGTCCTGGAGACGCATTTCCTCGAAAGTGCGGTCGAAAACGTTGATGTAGAAAAGGTTTTCACCCGGAACCCGGATCGACACATGCCCGCCGATGGCTGGACCGAGCCCGTAAGCGGCAAGACCATGCACTGCTTCGAGAACCTGCGCCTTGATTGCGGTGTTTCCCATGGATCTGTTCCTTACGCGATGGGCGAAGGCTGTTGTGCCGCCGCAGTGGCACTTTCCGCCTGCCCGAGGTAATGCGCAATGATACTGGGGTCCCGCGCCAACGTCTCGCTGTTGCCATGTTGCACCACCCGCCCCTGCTCCATCAGGTAGGCCCGGTTGGTGGAACGCAGGGCCTGGCGCGCGTTCTGCTCGACCAGCAGGATGGTCAGACCAGCGGCGTTCAATTCGCGCAAGGCACCCAACACCACCTGGGTCAGCAACGGCGAAAGTCCCAGGCTGGGTTCGTCCAGCAGCAACAGGCGCGGCCCACCCATGAGTGCACGGCCAATCGCCAGCATTTGCTGTTCGCCGCCGGACAAGGACCCGGCGCGCTGCAGGCTGCGTTGCTCCAGAATCGGAAACAGCGCGTAGATGCGCGGCAAGTCGTGCGTCGGCCGACGTCGGTGCAGCGCGGTCACGCCAAGCTGAAGGTTTTCCAATACCGTGAGGTCTCCCAGTATTTGACGTCCTTCCGGCACTTGCAGCAGCCCGGAGCGTGAAATCAGGAACGCCGCCTCACCCGTGATGTTGCGGCCTGCCAGTTTGATGGAGCCGCTGGTCACGGGCAGGATGCCACTGATGCAATTGAGCAACGTTGATTTGCCAGCGCCATTCGGGCCGATGATGGCCACCATTTCGCCCTCGGCTACGCTGAGGGATATGCCGTGCAACACTTCGTTGCCACTGTATCCGGCGTGCAGATCAGAGATTTCAAGCATCTTCTTGGTCACCGAGATAGGCCTTGATGACAGCCGGGTCCCTGACGACCTGCTCAGCGCTACCCTGAGAGATCAGTTGTCCACCATCCAGCACGTAGACATAGTCACACAGGTTGGTGACAAAACGCATGTTGTGTTCGATCAACAGCACCGCCATGCCATCCCCATCGATGGCGAGTGAGCGAAATATCTTTCCCAGCTTGGCCGCCTCGACATCATTGATGCCGGCCACCGGTTCATCCAGCAGCAACACCTCGGGCTTGAGCGCAAGTGCACGCATCATTTCGACGCGGCGCTGGTCACCATACGACAACGCGCCCGCGGGGTAATCGGCATACCGCGTCATGCCGAAGCGGTCGAGCAGCCGGAACACCTCATCGCGAAAACGCGCCGTCTCTGCGCGCGACGACGGCAAGCCAAACAGCTGCGACAGCAGCGAGGTCTGTTGATGCCGGTACATGCCGATCATCACATTGGCGACGACGGTCGCGTCGGGCAGCAAGCGAATGGTCTGGTAGGTGCGGGCCAGGCCGGCACGCGCCACCTCGTGCCGCGGCGCTTCGGTGAGGTCCACATCGCCAAACAGGATGCGGCCTTCACTGAGCTTGTAGACACCGGTGATGAGATTCACAACCGTCGTCTTGCCAGCACCATTGGGCCCGATCAGCCCGGTGATCTTGCCGCGCGCGATCTCCATATCGAACGGAGCAACCGCCTGCAGACCGCCAAAACGCTTGCCAACACCCTTGAGTACGAGGGAACTCATGATCCGGCCTTTGCTGGCAGCATGCCGGCACGCGCCAGGCGGCGGTTGTGCAGTTTCATGACGATGGTGTCGTAAACACCAAACGGCAGATAGGCCATGACCACCACCAGCAACAACCCGTACACCGCCTGCCGATACTGCGCCAGTGGCCGGAAAATCTCCGGCAGCAGCACCAGGATCACGGTGCCGATCAGCGGACCAAACACATAGCGGCGGCCACCCAGCACAACTGCGGACAGAGTAGCAATCAGAATGCTGAAACCGAACTGTTCGGCGGTCAGACTGAAGTTTCGCAAGGCGTCGAGCCCGCCAAACAGCCCGGCGATCGCGCCTGAGAGGGAAAACGACAACACGTGGTAGCGGGTCGGGTTGACGCCAAGGGAGGCAGCAACCGTCGGGTCCTGGCGCATCGCATCAAACGCGCGCCCGATGCCGCCCTGCCCG
>JAJAZK010000419.1 GCA_026785765.1 Rhodoferax sp.
CCTGAAGGCCGCCCAATCCGGACTGAGCGACAAAGCACCGCCCAACATCAAAATACGCCGGGGGGCTGTGATACGCGTCGCCAAGACCAGCAAGGGCGGCTGGGAGATCACCCAGTTGCCGGAAGTGGAAGGCGCCTTTGTCGCGATTGACCCGCGCAGCGGTGCGATTTTGGCCATGGTCGGCGGGTTCGACTACGAAAAAAACAAGTTCAACCACGTTACGCAGGCCTGGCGTCAGCCCGGCTCCAGTTTCAAACCGTTTATCTATTCGGCAGCCCTTGAAAAAGGCTTCACGCCTTCCACCGTGATCAACGACTCGGCCTTGTTCTTCGACGCCGCAGTGACTGGAGGGCAGCCGTGGGAGCCGAAGAACTACGACGGCAAATTCGAAGGCCCGATGAACCTGCGTACCGCATTGGCGAAATCAAAAAACATGGTTTCCATTCGCATACTGCAGGCGATCGGACCTCAGTATGCACGCGAGTGGGTAACCCGCTTCGGCTTTGACGAAGACAAGCACCTGCCTTATTTGACAATGGCCCTTGGTGCCGGTTCGGTGACACCGATGCAGATGGCTACCGCGTATGCGGTCTTTGCCAATGGCGGTTACCGCGTCAACCCGTGGCTGATCAGTAAGGTCGCCGAACAACGCGGGAAGGTCTTGCTGGAGACCAGGGCAGGGGAGCCAGGCGAGAGCGCGCGGGTGATCGACCGGCGCAATGCATTCATCATGAACAGCCTGCTGCAAGAGGTAACCCGCTCGGGAACGGCAGCACGCGCGCAGGGCACATTGAAACGACCGGACCTGTACGGCAAGACCGGTACTACCAACGATTCGATGGACGCCTGGTTCGCAGGCTTTCAACCGACCGTCGCGGCAGTTACCTGGATCGGCTACGACACCCCACGCAAGATGGGCAACAGCGCGCTGGAGACTGGCGGCGGCCTGAGCCTGCCCGTGTGGATCGCCTATATGGAACATGCGCTCAAGGGCGTGCCCGTCAGCCAGTACGCCGTACCAGAGGGGGTGGTCAATGCACGTGGAGAGTGGTACTACGACGAATTCGCCCGCGGGGCTGGTATCACCAGCCTCGGGCTGGACGATAAACCGGCAAGCGCTGGCGGGGATACCCAGCCGCTGCCGGTCGCGGACGAGAAGCGCCGCATTCTGGACCTGTTCCGAAACTGATCAGACCTCAAAAGAGAGTTTGCTGCCGGACTGCGCGCTGGCCTCTCGCGACAGAACAGAAAAAAACTCTCCCTGGCCCTTGGTGTCCTGCCAATTCTTTCCGTCAAACCGGTAGTGAAACCCTCCCGCTCTGCAGGCAAGCCATAACTCGTGTAACGGCTTTTGCAGATTCACGACGATCTGGCTGCCGTTTGCGAAAACCATAGTCACCATGCCACCCACACGCTGGTTGTCGATATAGGTATCAGATTCGTAGTTAATAAGATCAAAACACAACTCGATGGAACAAAGCGCCGTTTCGACACGGTCCATGAATTCTGCGTCGGTCATTACAATTTCACCATGTTGCCCAATCGCCGGATTCTAGTCAGTGTGTGTGTCCTTGTCGGCAATGCGGTGGGCCTGTTGTCGGCCTGCGGCCAGAAGGGCGCACTGGCACTGCCAACCGAACCAGCCGCGGCGCAACGGGCAACGTTGCCGCAAAGCCTGCGGCCCTTCCCCGCTCCCATCCCTTCGCCCGGTGCATCTGGCGCAAGGCCCGCGCCATGACTGCCACCGCCTACACTCCCACCGCCCTGCCTGGCCACCCCCACGTGGTCTATCGTCACGGCAAACTCTTCCTCGATGGAGTGGACCTGAACGCGCTGGCAATCGAATACGGTACGCCGTTGTTTGCCTATTCCGCCGAAGCGATTCTGGCGGCACTGGCCGCCTACCAGCGAGGACTCGCCGGCCGCGATTTCATGGTCTGTTACGCCATGAAGGCCAATTCGTCGCTGGGCATCCTGCGCCTGCGGGCGGGCGCGGGTTGCGGATTCGACATCGTGTCCGGTGGTGAGCTCGACCGCGTGCTTGCCGCCGGGGGTGATCCGGCCAAAGTCATCTTCTCTGGAGTCGGCAAGACCGAAGCAGAAATGCACCAGGCGCTGACCGCAGGCATCGCCTGTTTCAACGTCGAAAGTGAACAGGAGCTCGAGGTTCTGGACGCCGTGGCCCGAACGCTGGGGCTACGCGCGCCTGTCAGCATTCGGGTCAATCCAAACGTCGATGCCAAAACCCATCCGTATATTTCGACGGGCCTGAAGGGCAACAAGTTCGGTATCGCCCACGAACACACGCTGCAGGTGTACCAGCGAGCCGATGCCATGCCAGGACTGCGCGTGGTGGGTATTGACTGCCACATCGGCTCCCAGATTACCCGGGAAGAGCCCTATATGGACGCAATGGATCGCATGCTGGACCTGGTTGAGGCCATCGAGACCGCTGGCATACCCATCGCGCATATCGACTTCGGCGGCGGTCTTGGCATCAACTACGATGGCGACCAGCCGCCAGCCGCAGACCAGTTGTGGCCCAGGTTGCTGAAGCAACTGGATGCGCGAGGATTCGGCCAGCGCAAACTGCTGCTGGAACCGGGTCGTTCTCTGGTCGGTAACGCTGGCGTCTGCGTATCCAAGGTGTTGTACCTCAAACCCGGCGAACAGAAGAATTTCTGCATTGTGGACGCGGCGATGAACGATTTGCCACGTCCCGCTATGTACCAGGCCTACCACGCAATCGTGCCGCTGGTGCAAAACAATGCCCCGGCCTCGGTGTGGGAAGTCGTCGGGCCGGTGTGTGAGAGTGGCGACTGGATCGGGCACGAGCGCAGCCTGGCAGTGCAGCGCGGCGACCGGGTCGCAGTGTTATCGGCTGGGGCGTATTGCATGAGTATGGCCAGCAACTACAACTCCAGGGGCCGGGCTGCCGAAATCCTGGTAAGTGGTGCATCAACGCAACTGATCCGACGCCGGGAAACGAGCCAGGACCAGTTACGCGCCGAGTTGGGCACGTTACCACTAGCTGGCTGAGCCGGGCTCCGCGCTACGCGTCCGGTTCAGGCTGATGTACCGGCGCGCCGCCGTTTGTTCAGCGCTTGCAGCACGCGCCAACCCAGCAGCAGCGCCAGGATCGCGCCGTACACAAACACGTCGGCATAGTCGTTCTTTCCCGAACGCATCCAGAAAAAGTGCAGGACCGCCAATCCTGCGACGAGGTAGACCGCCTTGTGTAGGGTCTGCCAGCGTTTGGCGCCCAACCTGCGGATGGCACCGTTGAACGAGGTCAGCGCCAGCAGGCTCAGCAACAGTAACGCCAGAAAACCGACCAGGATGAACGGGCGTTTGACGATATCGCGCACCGTGTCGGAGAAGTCCAGGCCCATATCGAACCAGGCATAACTCAACATATGGATGCAGGCGTAAAAATAGACAAACAATCCCGCCATACGCCGGAATCTGGCGAGGGCCGGTGTTGCCGTGATGACCCGCAACGGCGTGATGGTGAGCACCAGACACAAAAACCGCAGGGTCCAGTCACCCGATTGCCGAACCAGCGCCTCCGCCGGATTGGCACCGAGCCGGTCCGCCATCGCAGCAAACACCAGCCAGGCAAACGGCAGCAGCGCCAGCAGGCCAAAAGCCGGCTTGGCCAGCGGATGCAGCAACCGACGTGACAGCCAACCCGACCAAGCGCCCTGAATCAGCAAGTGGGAATCGCCAGCTATAGCCACAGGTCGCACCGGTAACCTCCGCGATCAGTAAAACTTGCGCAAGTCCATGCCCGCATATAGCTGGCCGACTTGCGGCTCGTAACCATTGAACATCAAGGTCTTGCGCTTCTTTGCCAGCAAACCGTCTTCACCAATCCGGCGTTCGGTCGCCTGCGACCAGCGCGGATGGTCCACCTCCGGATTGACGTTGGAATAAAACCCGTACTCATCCGGCAAGGAGCGGCTCCAGGCCGTCAACGGTTGTTTTTCGACGAAGCGGATTTTCACCAGGCTTTTGCCACTCTTGAAGCCATACTTCCAGGGCACCACCAGGCGCACCGGCGCACCATTCTGGTTCGGCATTACCTCGCCGTACATGCCAAACGACAACAGGGTCAACGGGTGCATCGCCTCGTCCATGCGCAAGCCTTCCAGGTATGGCCAATCGAGCACGCGGGAACCCACATAGGGCATGGTCTTGGGATCGGCCAGGGTGACGAACTCGACAAACTTGGCGCTGCCAAGCGGCTCGACCTTCTTGATCAACTCGGACATCGAGTATCCGATCCATGGAATCACCATAGACCAGCCCTCAACGCAGCGTAACCGATAGGTGCGCTCTTGCTGCGCGCTGAGCTTCTGCAGGTCTTCCAGGGCGAACTTGCCGGGCTTCTTGATCAAGCCCTCCACTTCCACCGTCCATGGGGTGGTTTTCAGTGTGTGGGCGTTCTTTGCCGGATCGGACTTGTCGGTTCCAAACTCGTAAAAATTGTTGTATGTCGTTGCGTAATTGTAATCGGTCAACTTTTCCATCGTAGTCGCGCCAACCAGCGTTGAACGCGACGCAGCCAATGCGGCCAATTTCCCCGGGCGCGCCGACTGCGCCAGAGCGTCACGCGCAGCCCAGGAACCCAGCGCCACGCCAGCTGCACCACCTGCTAGCGCACGCAAAGCGTCGCGTCGCCTCAAATACACGGCCTGCGTGGTTATCTCGCTGGGAAATGCATGGTTGAAACCGTCGCCGGAGGTTTTGATGATCATGGTCGAATCCTTTTGCCAAACTAAGTCCTGCCAAGCAGCTGATTCTTACAAAATTCCCACCGTCGGCCAAACACCTATGGCTGTAACCCCACGGCCGTAAAACCCGGTAAACCAAGCAAAAGGGCCCCGATGGGGCCCTGCAACAGGTCCAGCACGGGGTCGGTCACCACCCGACGCCCGGTTCCCGAAATTCAGCGCAAACCAGCCATGTAGTCGGAAACCGCCCTGATTTCGCGGTCATTGAGTTTGGCCGCAACCTGGGTCATTTGCAGATTGTTCAGGCGCACGCCATCACGAAAGGCGGTTAACTGCGCCGAACTGTATTCGGCATGTTGCCCACTCAAGCGCGGGTATTGCGACGGGATACCAGCGCCATTGGGGCTGTGGCAACCGGCACAGGCAGATATCTGGCGCTCGGCAATGCCGCCGCGGTAGATGCGTTCACCCAACGCGACCAACGCCTTGTCCTTGGCAAAACCAGCTTTTGCAGGCTTGCTGGTCAGCCAATAGGCGATGTTGCGCATGTCGTCTTCCGACAAGGTACTTGCAAAACCCTTCATGATCGCGTTGTTGCGCTTGCCCGACTTGAACTCCTGCAATTGCTTGATCAGGTACTGCGGGTGCTGTTGCGAGAGTTTCGGGTTCGCCGGCGTACCGGAATTGCCATCCGCGCCATGGCATGCCGCACAAACGACCGAGAAACTGGCTTCGCCCTTCGCCAGGTCCGGTTTTGCAACTGAGGCCACCGCGGCTTTTGCCGGCTTGGCTTCTTGAGCGCCAGACGCAAACGCCAGAGTGGCCAGCACACTGGCGAGGAACAGGTCCGAAATCAGCTTCATGGGGATGGAGAAGAGGGGCAAACAGCACGATTCTACAATGCAGTAAAAGCCTTTGCCTTCACAACAATGACTACCAAACACCTGAGTGCACACACGGCACCGAAAGCGGCGCCAACAGGAAAAGGGGCGAGCGCGACAGTTGCGCTGGGCTGGTTGCATACCGCGCGCTTCATGACTTCGGCCCCGGAACTGCACTTCCTGCCGACACTCGCATTGCCCGAAATCGCCTTTGTAGGTCGCTCCAATGCCGGCAAATCCACCTGCATCAACACGCTGACACAACAAAAACAACTGGCTTTTGCGTCGCGCAAGCCCGGTCGCACACAACACATCAACCTGTTCACGCTGGGCAAACAAGGCATTCACGACGCCGTTCTGGCCGATTTGCCCGGTTATGGCTACGCTGCGGTTCCGAAACAAGACAAGATTCGCTGGCAAGCCGTGATGGCGAACTACCTGGTCACGCGTGAAAACCTCAAGGGCGTTGTGCTGTTGTGTGACCCGCGTCTGGGTCTGACCGAACTCGACGAGATACTGCTTGAAGTGATTCGTCCGCGTGTGGAACAGGGGCTGAAGTTTCTGCTGGTGTTGACCAAGTGCGACAAGCTGAACCGCAGCGAAGCCTCCAAAGCCTTGTCAATTGCCGCTCTCCAGTCCGGTGGCGGGCAGGCAATGCTGTTCTCGGCCACCAAACGTATCGGCATCGACGCTTTGGCGCAACACCTGTGGGAATGGGTACACCCGGCTATGAGTATATCGAGGGCTCTCCCGGAGGACGGACCTTGAAGCGTTTGTGGACCCAGTAGTACTGCGTCGGCATCTCGTCAATCCAGGCCTGCAGCCGCAAGTTCATGACGGCTGCATCGGCCGTCAGATCGTCCGTCGGAAAACCCTGCCAGGATGGACGGACTTGGACCTCATACCCCCAGGGGGTCATGGCAGTTGTTACCGGCACCACCTTGGCGCCACCCATGCGGGCAAAACGGGAGAGGGATGTGAGAGTGGCGGTCGCAACGCCATAAAACGGCACGAACACCGACTCCTGGCGGGTGATGTTCAGGTCGGGCAAAAGGTACAGGGGCTGGCCCGCGCGCAGAGCCTGCACAACCGGCTTCAAACCATCGTCCCGACCAAAGAGACGGGGCCGGCCAAAGCGCTGGCGCCCCTGCAAAATCCAGGCATCTAGTACCACGTCGACCTGGTTCGAGTAAATCGTCGTAAAGCAACGTTTGCTTTGCTTTGTCAAGGCCGTCCAGCCAGCGTCCAGGCCAAAAAAATGCGGTGCAAAGATCACTGTGGGGAGATCGCCCTGCAATTCCTCCACGGCACCACGCAGGCGCAAACGTCGGTCCAAAGTCTGCGTTGGCGCGTGCCACAGCCAGCTTCGGTCCAGCCAGGCCTGCGCGAAGTGCACAAAGGTCTGGGTCGCAAGGGCGCGTGTCCGGCTCCGGCCGAGTTTGGGAAAACACAGGCGCAGGTTGGCCCAGACCACGTTGCGGCGCGAGCGGGCCACGGCGTAGAGCAACCAGCCAAGCAGCCAGCCCACGGCTCGCACCCAGGACAATGGGAGTATGGCGAACACGCGCATCATCAGGACGCCGACCTGGCTGCTGACTCTGCGGAGTTCCTCAGCCATGGTCGGGATGCGGATGCTTGTAACGCGCATAGCCCCACAGGTATTGCCCCGGACACTCGGCGATCAGGCGCTCCATTTCGCGGTTGACCTGCTGCGTGGCCGCGCCCAAATCCTGCTCCAGCGGCTGTGCAAGCGGACGAAAGTGCAGTCGGTAACCAAGGCCGCAGCGCAGGCGCTCCCCCCACGACAGCAACACCGTGGCGCCGGTTTGTTGCGCCAACCGAACCGCCAGCGTCATGGTGTACGCGTCGCGGCCAAAAAACGCAGCCCACTGGCCCATGCCATCCGGCGGAACCTGGTCGGGAAGCAGCCCGACCGCGTGGCCACTGCGCAGGGCGCGCAGCATCTGCCGCACCCCGGTGAGAGTGGTGGGTGCGGTTTGCAGCCCTGGGCGGTTGCGCGCCTCGGCCATCAGTTCGGCCAACCAGGACTGGCGCGCTGGCCGGTACAACACGGTCAAATCGCCATACTGGGGCGAGTAGCGCAGCGCCACCGCCTGCGCGGCCACTTCAAAACACCCCAAGTGCGGAGTCAGGAACACAACACCCTTGCCATTCGCATAGGCCTGATCGACACAGGCATCGTTGTCCCATTCGCAAACCACGGCAGACCCAAGCCACAAACGGGGCAGCTCCGCTACCATTTTTCCGGCCGAACCGACGGCAGCCCGTACCGCGCTGAAGCGGTATCCGGCGCGCTTCGAATTGGAAAGAAAGTGGCTACGGTAGGTTGCCGAGGCCAGGAAGACAAGCCATCCAAGCAACCAGCCAGCCGCGTGCAGCAACCACAGGGGCGCGGCCGCGAACCATCGGAAGAGTGTGGCCATCGATGAGGTATTATTCAGGCGTCGCCGAGTTACAGAACTACTTGCAGGGCGACACCGCAGTGGGTGCTTGCCAATCGCAGCACGCATTGTGCCTTGAGAGTCTGCTAAAGCGTTCGCCAGTGCAGGCAAGCCCAGGCAACGCGACCTTTAATGTTGATGGAGCTTGAAAACCTATGGCGAACGATTTCCTCTTTACATCCGAGTCCGTGTCCGAGGGTCACCCTGACAAGGTATCCGACCAGATTTCGGATGCCATCCTCGATGCAATCTTCCGGCAGGACCCGAAATCGCGGGTAGCGGCCGAAACCCTATGCAACACTGGCTTGGTGGTGCTGGCTGGCGAGATCACCACCAACGCCCATGTGGACTACATCCAGGTGGCGCGCGACACAATCAAGCGCATCGGTTATGACAACACCGAATACGGCATCGACTACAAGGGTTGTGCGGTGCTGGTCGCCTATGACAAGCAGAGCAACGATATTGCGCAGGGAGTCGACCATGCGAGTGACGACCACCTGAACACCGGCGCCGGGGACCAGGGGCTGATGTTCGGATACGCCTGCAACGAGACCCCCGAGCTGATGCCGGCGCCGATTTACTATGCGCACCGCCTGGTGGAACGGCAAGCCCAGTTGCGCAAGGATGGCCGCCTGCCGTTCCTGCGGCCGGACGCAAAGAGCCAGGTCACGATGCGTTATGTGGATGGCAAGCCGCACAGCATCGACACCGTGGTTCTGTCCAGCCAGCACGCCCCGGAAATGAGTGATGGCAGCAAGATGAAGCCGGCGTTCATCGAGGCCGTGATCGAGGAAATCATCAAGCCGGTGTTGCCCAAGGAGTGGCTCAAGAACACCAAGTACCTGGTCAATCCGACTGGCCGCTTCGTCATTGGTGGCCCACAAGGAGATTGTGGCCTCACCGGGCGCAAGATCATCGTGGACACCTACGGCGGCGCCTGCCCGCACGGTGGCGGCGCTTTCAGCGGCAAGGATCCAACCAAGGTCGACCGCTCTGCTGCCTACGCCGCCCGCTACGTCGCCAAAAACATTGTTGCGGCGGGCCTGGCGCGGCAGTGCCAGATACAGGTCGCTTATGCGATTGGGGTCGCCAGGCCGATGAACGTGACCATCTACACCGAAGGCACCGGCTTATTGCCGGACGAGCGCTTGGCAGAGCTCGTGGGCGAGCACTTCGACCTGCGGCCAAAGGGCATCATCCAGATGCTCGACCTGTTGCGCCCGATCTACGAAAAGACGGCTGCGTATGGCCACTTTGGCCGTGAGGAACCGGAGTTTTCTTGGGAGCGTACCGATAAGGTGCAACTGCTGCGCAGCGCCGCCGGGCTGTAGATAAACTACGCCGCGGCGGCCACGCCCCGGCGCTTACTTGCCTCGGCGACCCAGGCGACGCAGCCAATGTTGCATCGCCCATCCGCCAGCCACGATCAACACGACTGTGAGGGCCAGCAGTGCAAACGTCAGTGCGGACGGCTGGCGCAGCGCTTCGGTAATCTGGTCCACGAATAGCATCATGGCCAAGGTACCAGGGGTCATTCCGATGGCAGTACCCAACAGCAGGTGATGCAGCCGGATATGGCTGGAGCCAGCGACCATGTTGACGACGGCGAATGGCGCCACCGGAACCAGACGCACCACGATCACGGCCAGCAAGCCATGCTGCGCCAGGCGTTCGCTGATCAGGTTGATGCGCTCGCCGGCGAGTCGGCGCAATACCTCGCGCCCCAGGAATGCACCAATGCCATAACTCGCAGTTGCCCCCAGCAGCGCGCCCGACACGGTGCACGCAAATCCCATCCACGGCCCGTAGGCAGCCAGCGCCACCAGTGTCAGAAACACCAGAGGTACGGCGAATGTCAGGGCCAGTGCGAATCCGGCCACCGCCGCCGCCGGCCCAAAGGACTGCGAGAACCGCTGCAAGGCGCCGACCATCGCGTCCACATCCAGCCAGGCGCGCATTGGCGACCAGCTCCAGGCCACCGCCAGACCGACCAGCACCACGGCCACCACACCAAGCCAAACCAGCTTGTGGCGCAGGTTTTGCTGTCGCGGCAAGCAGGCCATCGGCGGCTTACGATTGCACGCTGCGCGCATGCACAATGTCGCCCAGCACGGCGGCCAGTGCCGCCACGTTGGCGGGCTCGAAAACCGAACCGTGCATCCCCGGCACGACGTAGTCTGTCATGTCCGGCCCCATCAAACTACGCCAGGAACCGAACAACATGCCGTGCCAGCGCGACAAGCCGCGGGTCTTGATCAGAAAACTCGCGCCGTCAAACGGCGCCGGGCGGTAGCCGCGCATGGCCATGACTTGGCCAACCAGGCCCACGTCATTGAACATCGCGCCAAGACGGCGGCCGTTCAGACTCAGGTCCTGAATGCGCAAATGGAGCACCAGCCAGCGAAATAGGCGCCAGTAAAAAAGGCCGCCCCAAACCGCCTTGGGATACACCGTTTCGATCAATATCAGGGCACGCACATCGACACCGCGCTGACGCAGCAGGCGCGCCGCTTCCAACGCAGCCACTCCCCCAATCGAAAATCCTGCGACCACACAGGGGCCACTTCCGCGCGCCTCGATGGCCTGCGCATACAGTGCGGCGAGTTCGCGAATCTGCTGGGGCAACTGCTGTTGCGGCGGCTGCAACATGTGCAGGTTGCAGACCGTCTCCAGTGCCGGGGCCAGGTTCTGGAAACGCAAGAGATCACCATGGCCAGAGGCGGCGAGGTACAACGGTATCTTGCCGCCGCCCGATGGGAACCGGACCACCAGGCTTTGCGGATCGGCCGGTTCATCGAGGGCCGCGACCAGGCTGGAGATGGTCGGGTGCTCGGTTAGCAAGTACAGCGGAATACGCCGACCCAACAAGCGCTCGGCGCCAGCGAGGATGCTAACTGCAGCCATTGAGTCACCGCCCACGTCAAAAAAGTTATCCTCTATCGAAAGCGGCCGACGGCCCAGCACGTCCTCCCACAACGCCAGCAGCGAACTCTCCAGCGGACTCGCGGGCGCTGCCGGACGCGCAGATCGGGGGGCAGTGGAAGGCGCCGGCAGGGCGTCGTAGTCCACCTTGCCGGCGCTACCCAGCGCCAACGCCAGCGACACATTGATCGAAGCAGGAACCATGTCGTCGGGCAGCCGTACCCGCAACACGCGTTGCATGGCGTCCGGCCCGACGCCGCTTCCCGTGGCAACCCACGCGTGGATGGCGCTGCGCCCATCGTTGACCACCATCTTGGCCGCGGCCTGGGTGACACCCTCGATCGCAAGTAAGGCGGCTTCGATTTCACCAAGCTCGACCCGGTAGCCGCGAATCTTTACCTGGCGGTCCAGCCTGCCAACAAAGTTCAGCCGACCTTGCGCATCGAGCCAGCCACGGTCGCCACTGCGGTACATCCGGCCTCCATCACGAAAGGGATCGTCAAGGAACACGGCTTGGCTGAGTTCGGGCTGATTCAGGTAACCCCTGGCCAGCGCCGCGCCTGCAATGAAAACCTCACCAGTCACACCATCTGGCAAAAGACGCAACTCGGTATCAAGCACATAGATACAGGTATCGTCGACAGGGACCCCAACCGGAAGTCCGTTGGCAGGCGGCTTGTTGTCGCATTCCCACGCCGTTGCGAAGATGCAGGTCTCGGTGGGTCCATACACGTTGAACAGCCGTGCACCAGTGCCCTCGACAAAACGCTGCGCGAGCTCGGGTGGCAACACCTCGCCGCCGCAACACGCAACCCGCAGCCGCAATGCGTCGTGGTGGGCCGCCACATCGAGAAAACCACCCAGTGTCGATGGCACGAACGCCATGATGGTGACAGCATGGCGTAGCGCAAACTCGGCCACTGACCCGGGCGACAAGCGCCCCGGTGCTGCCACGGCAATGCTGGCGCCATACATCAAGGGCAAACACAACTCGATCAATGACGGGTCGAATGTGGCTTGGGTCGCCAACGCAGAGCGGTCGTGCGCCTGCACGGCGTAGGTGCGGCCAAGCCAGGCCATACGACGCGACAGCGCGGCATGCTCCACCATGACCCCCTTGGGCCGGCCAGTGGAGCCCGACGTGAACAACACGTAAGCGAGGTCCTGCGGCGCCGGCCGCGCCGGCGGCCGATCGGCTGGCAAATCGGTCAAAGCCTGTTGCCAGGATGTCACTACCGTACGCGCATGCAAATGCGCCAGCCGCTCCCAGCCGTGGTCCTGCACCAACAGCACGATGGCGCCGCTGTCCTGCACCAGTGCGGCAAGCCGCGCCACCGGCGCGTCCGGATCCAGCGGCAAATAAGCCGCGCCTGCCTTGGCAATTGCCAGCATGGCAACAACCAGGTCCGGGGAACGGGTGATCACCACCGCGACAACGCGATCACTCCCGGCACCCAGCGCCACCAGGCGGTGCGCGAGCTGGTTGGCACGCTGGTCCAGCGCCCGGTAGTCCATGCTGCCGCCGTCCCACACCAGACTGGTGGCATGTGGATGCTCCGCGGCGTGCCGCTCGAACGCGGCAATGTAGGTCAGCGGCCGCTCATGCCATTGGACGCGGGCCTGGTGCCGCAGCAGGATCGTCTGCTGCTCATGCGTCGGCATGATCGGCACCTGATGCACCGGTGTGGTCGGGTTGTTTGCAAGAAATTGCACGATATGCCAGATGCGCGCGCCCAGCAAGCCAACCTCGGCTTCGGCAAAACAGGCTGCGCTTGCTTCCAGAACCAGTTCCGGATCGTGCTGGTCGTGGAACTCGCACACAGTGACGCCGAACGGATACCTGGCCACGCCAGAAAAGAACTGTCGCGAATGGACCACCTCAGCAGCGCCAAAACGCAGGTTATAGTCTTGCCGCTCGAATGATATCAACACATCGAACAAGCCATCGCGCCCGCTGCGCGCCATGTTCAGGGCCTGCGCCAGTGCACTCAAGGGATAGCGCGGATGGCGCAGAGCGCCGTGCATGGCGCTGCTGGCGGAAGACACCAGAGCGTCTGCAAGCATGTCCTGACGCACTGAAATGTTGAGTACCAGCACACCCACAAACATCCCCGGCGTGCGCAGGTAGCGCCGGCCACCACGGTTGAGAGTCGGGACACCAATCATTACCTCTGTGCGGCCAGCCACGCGCGCAAAGTACAGGGCCAAAGCCGCCAGAAACAGCCCGAACACCGTTTTTCCCTGTTGCGCCGCCTGGCGCAACACCCCGTCATAGGCGCCACGTTCGAGCCGCTGGCGCACAACGTGCGCCGTTGGCAAGGTCCCTGCCCTTGGTATAGCCCAGCGGCGCGCGAGCATCGGGTCCTGAAGTTCCGGTACCTGGCGACGCCAGTACGCGGCGTCGCGCAGATAAGCCTCGGAACTGGCATAGCGATTGCAATCCTCGACAAATTGCAGATACGCCGGTGCCGACGCAGGCGCCGCGGCGGCGCCGTTCAACAAGCGGTTGTATTGCTCGCTCCACTGCTGCATCACCTGCGAAGCGCCCCAGCCATCCATGACGGTATGGTGGAACTGCATCACCAGCCCATGCAATACCGAGCTGCAGCGCAACACGGCAAAGCGCCAGGGCGGTGTACCGTCGAGCTGGAACGGCTGCGTGACGTGCTGCTGCCACCATCCCTGCATTGCGACCAACGGCTCGATCTCCCCTTCGACCTCGACCACTTCAAGCACCCGGTCTACCACATCGAGCAAACGCTGGCCACCTTGTGACAGTGGAGCCAGACGCAATCCGTCCTGCGCCGCCACCAGATCACGCAGCGCTTGACAGCATAATTCGAGATCGAATGGTCCTTGAAGAAACAAACCGCCGCCAATCATCAGATGCGGGCTGTCGGGCCAGGCGCACTGGTCCAGCCAGACCTCACGCTGGCTCAGCGACAACGGTACCGTGCGCCCGCTCAGACTTTGGCTGGATTGCGATCCCATCGCTCGATTTCCTTGATCGCGTAACGGTAGCCGATTTCGATGATCTCGGCGGCCTGGCGATAGCCCATCAGCGGGAACGCAGCCACCGGTGGCTCCAGGTAGTGGTCAGATTGGGCAATGGTGTTGGTGCGCTGGTTCAACCCGCCAATATGCCCAGCCCGGTACAGTATGTCGGCAATACCCGGGGTGGCGGCAACACTTGAGCGGAAGTAGCCCGAGATCTTGCGCCAAGCCGACAAACGCTGCAAAGACGGGTCCACTCCCATGTAATCCTGCACGTCAACATCGATGGCAATAATAGTACCGTTGCCACGCCGCTTTTCCCGTGGCGTCCCCAGCCGCGCACGCATCGCCCCGACTGGAACGTTTTCGAGAATCGCCCCGTCCACCAGCAGGTCGCCGTTGTGAAGTACCGGAGGAAACAGGCCGGCCGGTGAGTTGCTCGCCAGGACCGCGCGCCACATCAATCCGGTGTCCTGCACCGTTGTGCTGGCCCGGCTCAGATTGCAGGCAGCTGCAAAAAACGGCCGCCAGGTGGTATCCACCAGGCGATCACCAAACATTTCTTTCAGGTCGCGCTGCACACGCTTGCCCGACATCAGCGAAATCACTGGAATGGTTGGCCGCTCGCCAGCGGTGGCAAAGCGCATCGTGCGTTCGCGGATCTCGTCAAGCGGCACGCCACAAACAAATTGCGCGCCGATCAGCGCCCCCATGCTATTGCCACCCACCAGGTCAACCGGAATATTCGCCTCGTCGAGCGCCCGCAAGACACCGAGATGGGCAAAACCACGCGCACCGCCGCCGCCCAACACCACCGCAGTAGCCGTACCCGTCAGAAAACGGGCGACCCGCGCAAAGTCACCCGAGTTGCGTTCACGCACCGGATAGACCCGCTCGACATCCCGCCCTTCGCGCCATGGCCCGATCGCGGCCGGCTGTCCCGTGTCGGCCGCATGGACAACCACCAGG
>JAJAZK010000420.1 GCA_026785765.1 Rhodoferax sp.
CAGCTCGACGGCGCTCATGGTCCCGTAAGGCACCACCAAGGCGCCCGGTTTGATCCATTCTGTTTTCAGCAGCGGAGTCGGTTCACGCAAGCGCGACGCCTCGACGACGATGTCGGCACCGAGTACCGTGTCTTGCCAGTTGTCGCACACCCGCACCGGCTTGCCGAGATCGTGCGAGAGTCGCTCCCCAAAAGAGCTGCGGCTCTCGGACCGGGCCGAATGCACCCGGATCTCATCGAAGTTGAACAACTTGTCGAGCAGCCGCACGTTCCAGTAGGCGGTACCGCGTGCACCAATATGGCCCAGCACCCTGGAGTTCTTGCGCGCCAGGTACTTGGCGCCAATCGCTGTCACCGCGCCGGTACGCATGTCGGTGATCGCGGTCGCGTCAATGATGGCCACCGGGATGCCGGTTTGCGGGTCGAACAACGTCAACATGCCGACCTCGGACGGTAGATCCTGCTTGTAGTTGTCGACGAAGTCCCCCACCACCTTGACACCTGCCAGGTTGATTGGCGACCCGATGGCGCCACGCAACACGATGAAGTGCCCGTCCACTCCGGCCTTCGGGTTCAGGTGCATCCGTGGCTCGATGACACATTCGCCCCGCCCTTGGGCAGCCAGGCTGGTCTCGATGGCCGCAAGGATTTCGTCGTCGGAAATCGCCAGCGCCTCGATGTCCGGGCCATTGAGGTAATTGATGTAGATCGGTTTCATACAGGTGCAAAGCGTTCGCGGTAGTCGCAATCAGGTGCTCGGGCCTGGTGATACAAGACGTCGGTCAGCGAGGGCTGATTTGCGCATAACCATGGGAGAAGGTCGTGATCGGCCGCTCCTGTCTGACACCATCGACAAAGATTTCGACGAACTCATTCGGGAACGCTACCAGGCCCTTGATGCGCGCAGCCTCGTGGACCGGCTCCGTGTAGTACCAGACCTTGTCCTTCAACTGGGTGCCACCGACATCAAGGTTGTAGTACTGCGCCAGCCCTTTGTAGGGGCAACGGGTCTCGAACCGGCTTTGGTCCAGGTACTCGCGGCGCACATCATCGAGCGGCAAATAGTAGCGGGTGGGCAAACCAGTTTCGAACAGGAATACCGCCCGCCAGGATTCGGCGACCACCACGCCATCGACCTCGATCCGCACCCTGCGCGACGATGGCAGGCAGTCGACCCGGCGAAACGGATCGCGGGCGTGCACAAAAATCTCTTCGTCTTCCTCGAACCAGTGGTCCACCTTGTTCCAGATGAAGCTGGCATAGTCGCCAATCGGCGGGCATTGCAACATAGGGTTGGCGTAGCGCCACACCAGGTCCGTCACCTGTCGCCCGTCCGCAGCGAAGTTCAGGTACGAGGCGACGCCTTTGAACGGGCATTTCGTGGTGGTCGGACTGGCCGTCAACAGCTCCATGCGCAAGTCCGCCAGCGGGAAGTAGTAGGCCGGCAAATGGTCACTCTCGTACAGAAGCAGCGCGTTGACGGTATCGGCCAGGATTTCGCCCCCGACCTGAACCCGCAGGCGTTTCGGACACGGCATGGTGAACACCACATACCCTGGTTCAAACTCATACTGGACGATCTGGTCCAGTGGTGGCAGATGCGGGCCACGCCCGCGCATGTGAACCTTGCGCATGGTTTGTTTCTCTTTGTCAGGTTTCACGGAACATACAACAATTCAGCCATCGAACGGTGACAACTTATCCGGTGGCCGGGTGCCACCTCGCGCTCGGGCGGGGCCTGTTGCCAGCAAATCGGACCGATCCGCTGACGACACTGGTCTACGTGCAAACAACCGCCCGGCGGCAGCCCGGGCGGTGCTGGCTCCAGGACATGGGATACATCCTTGGCCGCTCCGGCGGCCGCGAGCAACGTGCGCGTGTACGGATGGTAGGGTGGCGCAAACACGGCAGCACGCGAACCCGCCTCCATGACCTTGCCTCGGCGCAGCACCACGACCCGGTCCGCAATTGCGTGCACCAGCGCCAGGTCATGGCTGATGAACAGGATCGCCGCTCCCGTGTTGTCGCGCACATCCAGCAGCAGGTTGATGATGGCGCCCTGAACCGACACATCCAGCGCCGACACCGGTTCGTCCGCCAGCACCAGCTGCGGCCTGCCTGCCAGCGCGCGCGCGATCGCTACCCGCTGGCGCTGCCCCCCTGACAATGCATGCGGCCACTGGTTGGCAGTTTCCGGCGGCAACTGCACCTGGGACAACAAAGCCGACACCCGGTCCCGCATGCTGCGTTCGTCAATTCGGCCGCCGCGCCGAAGCGCACGCGCAAGGATACGACCGACGCGCTGCGACGGGTTCAAGGTGCGGTCCGGGTTCTGGAAAACAAGCTGGACTGCGGCCAGTTGCTGGTCCGAGCGCTGTCGCGGCCGCAGCCCGCCGACATCGACTGCGTCGAACAGTACCTGGCCGCTGGTTACCTGCTCCAGGCCCGCCACCAAACGCGCCAGGGTCGATTTGCCCGATCCCGACTCACCCACCAGCGCAACAATCTCGCCAGAACCCACGTCCAACGACACTCCAGCCACTGCTGGCATTGCCAAGGCTTCCTGCCGCCCAAGCCGGGCCAACAAACCGCCAGCCGCCGCGTAGCGCTTCCAGACCGACTGCAGGGAAAGCCGCAGCGCGCCGGCGGTCGGCTCAGCGGCAACAGCGCTATGGTCGCGGGCCGCCCGATGCAACATGCCGAGGCGGGCACATCGCGCCGAATGTTCTGCTGCCACCGGCTCCATAACAATCGCGCCGGAATGCACACACACCTGGTCGCGAACAAAGGCACAGCGCGGCGCAAAGGCGCACCCAAGCGGTTTTTTGTCCAGTTTCGGCACCCGCCCGGCGATGGTTGCAAGGCGGACAGGCGGTTGACCAGGAGCGATGTGCGGCAGACACTCCAGCAGCGCTATCGTGTACGGATGTGCGGGTGCACCGAACACGGTGGCCGCGAGGCCTTGCTCCACCAGCTCACCGGCGTACATCACGCCAATGCGCCCGCACACGCGGCGGATCAAACCCAGGTTGTGCGAGATGTAAACCACCGCCATGTCGAAGTCGCGTGCCAGATCGGCCACCAATTGCGCCACCTCGGCTTCGACCGTCACATCCAGCCCCGTGGTTGGTTCGTCCAGAACCAGCACGCGTGGCCGCGCCAGCAGGGCCATAGCGATCGCGATGCGCTGTAATTGCCCGCCAGAGGCCTGGTGTGGATACCGCGCCAAAAAAGATGCTGGCTCGGGCAGGGCTACACGGGTCAGCATTTGCACAACTTCGGCACGCATGCCCGCATCGTCCTGCGGGCGGTGGCAACGCAGTGTCTCCAACAATTGTTCACCCAGTGTCAACACCGGGTTGAGCGCGCCGACTGGATCCTGGTGCACCATCGCAACGCCTGGCCCGCGCAGGGCGCGCAGGCGCTCTGGCGAGGCTTGCAATATGTCTTCGCCCTGCAAACGCACGGCGCCTGCAATCCGCTGCGCACCAGGGGCAAGGTAACCGAGCAGCGCCAGCGCGGCAGTGGACTTGCCGCAGCCCGATTCGCCGACCAGGCCAAAGGTTTCACCACGCTCGACGCGCAAGGAAAGATCGTGTACCGCCAGTGTGCTGTGCCCCGACGCCTGGTAGGCGATCGTCAGACCTTCGATCTGTACCGCAGCGGCGGCATTGGTGCTCATTGCGGGTAGGGCCTGCGCGTATCAATCACGCAAACCATCCGCGAGAAAATTGCAGGCGACGACCACACTGACGATGGCAACACAAGGTACCACCGCCATGTGCCAGTGGCTGCTGAGCAACTGGGTATTCTCAACCACCATGGCGCCCCAATCTGGAGTTGGCGGCGGCAGGCCCAAGCCCAGAAAACCCAGGGTTCCCGTGAGGATCACCGTGTAACCGGCGCGCAGGCTCAAGTCCACCACCAGCGGCCCGCGGGCGTTGGGCAAAATCTCGAACACGATGATCGACAGCGGATGGTCACCACGCGCTTGCGCGGCCTTCACATAGTCGAGCTCCTTGATGGCCAATACCTGCCCGCGTGCGAGGCGCCCTACCCCCGGGGCGTAGGCCAGTGTCACGGCGATCACAATGTTGATCAGCGACGGACCCAGCGAGGTGAGCAGGATCACGTAAATGATCAGTGCCGGAAAGGCCAGCATCACGTCCGAGGCGCGCGACACCACCTGGTCGATCAGGCCGCCGCTGTAGGCCGCTATTGCTCCCAGCGCGATTCCCACCACAAACGCCGAACCGACTGCCAACGGGACCACGGCAAACAGGGTACGGGCACCGAAAACAATGCGCGACAACAGGTCGCGGCCCAGACTGTCCGTGCCCAGCCAGTGTTTTGCAGACGGCGCATGGTTGATGGCGCCCGAAAAGTCCAGGGCCAGCGGATCGTATGGCGCAATCCAGGGAGCCGCCAGTGCAATACATGCCCACAGCAGCAGGATGGTCGCACCGGTGGCCGCCAACGGCCGCTCGCCAACGCCGCGCAGCAACACACGCGTCTTGCCACGCCAATCGCCCAATCCATCGCTTCGGGTCATTTCAGGCGACCCGAATGCGTGGATCAAGCGCCATGTAGCACAGGTCGCCCAAAAACTGCGTGCCGACCGCCACTGTGAGGGCCATCAAGGTAAAGGCCTGCACCAGGTAGATGTCGCCGAACAGCGCGGCCTGCAGCAACAAGGACCCGACTCCGGGGTAAGCAAAAATCGACTCCACCACCACCACACCGGTCAACAGCCAATTGACCTGCAAAAGGATCACGGTGACGGGAGCGATGAGCGCGTTGCGCAACACATGCTGCACCACAACCACCCGCGGCGGCAGCCCCTTGAGCTCGGCGGCGCGCACAAACGGCCGCTTTCGCGTCTCCACCACCGACGCCCGGACGATACGCGCCACGTAGGTGGCCGACGCCACCACCAGCACCGCAGTTGGCATAACCAACTGGGACACCATGCCCCACTTGACGCCCGGCAGCATCATGCTGGTTCCTGGCAGCCAGCCCAGCCAGATCACGAAAACCAGGGTCAGGCCAACCGCAAACGCAAACTCGGGTAAAGCGGTCAGCACCGCCATCAGCGTCGACAACACGCGGTCCAGCAGGCTGCCCGCCTTCAAGCCGCACCAGACTCCGATACCGAACGCAATCGGGACAATCAGGGCAATGCTGCAAACCGTCAGCAGAATGGTGTACCCGATACGACCGGCCAGCACGTCAACAACCGGCTCCTTGAGCATCAGTGAGAAGCCCAGATTGCCAGCGTAACGTGGCCCGCGCGGATCAGAAAGCCCCAGCCCGACTTCCTTGGCGGCCATCGGGTTATCGGTCAGACCCGCCAGCGTAGTCAGCCAGCGGCCATAACGCTCGATCAACGGGTCGTTCAGACGCAGTCTCGCCGACAAGGAATCGACCTGGCTTTGCACCGCGTACGGTCCGAGAATCTTGGAAGCCACGGTTCCGGGTGAAAACTCGGTGGCGACAAACACCGCAAACGACCCCGCAAGCAAGGTCAGGATGTATTGCAGTAGGCGCTGCGCCAGGAATCCTGTCATTGCACCGTGTCAGCCCGATCCGGGTTGATCAAGCCGCCGACAGCGCTAACTGGTTGCAATATACGCTGTACTCGGGATGCATCTCGAACCCGATGACACGCCTGTCGTAAAAAGTGAACAGCTTGCGCCAATAGGTCTGTACGATGGGCCCGTCCTCCTGCATCAGGCGCTGAATCTCCGCCATCTTGGATGATCGTGCCTTCGGATCCGGCATCGCTTCGGCTTAGTCCAGCAGTTTGTCGAACGCCGGATTGGCGTAGCCTGACTCATTCCACGCGACTCCGCTGCGGTACGCCAGGGACAGGTTCATCACCCCGAGCGAACGATGCGCCCATACCGTGATGCCCAGTGGTGCGGTCATCCAGACGTCCCAATACTGCGGGTTGTGCACGGTCTTGATCGTGGCGCGAATCCCGGCGTCCCTCCACAGCGATTGCAAGGCGGTGGCATGGCGCAGGTGCAATGGCGGGTTTTGCTGAATCACAATCTCTACATCCACAC